>JBOHQX010000167.1:0-4702 GCA_050732395.1 bacterium | reverse complement strand
CTGCCGGTAATGTAATTCTCAAGCTGTTTAATGGTGAATTCCTGTTCGGAGATGATGGCTTTCACCACGTCCCCGATTGAAATCATGCCCACCACTTTGTCACCTGTGAGCACAGGCAGGTGGCGAACACGCTTGGCCGTCATCAAGGCCATGCATTCATCAATTGAATGTTCGGGACGGAGGAAGACGATTTGTGTGCTCATGATTTCACTGACCGCGGTATCCTTGGAAGCTTTTCCTTTCAAAATGATTTTCCTGGCATAATCTCGTTCCGAGAAAATGCCTACCAACTTGCCTTCTTCGAGCACGATCAAGGCCCCGCAATTCTTTTCGGCCATCAGGACGAGGGCGTCATAAACCGAGGTGTCCGGTGTAACCGACCACACCTCTTGCCCTTTGGCATTCAAGAGCTGACTGACGGTATGCATGGCTTGACTCCTCTGCTAAATTTTAAGAGAAAGAATTGGCATTTGACAAAGGAGCAATGGATCGATGGATTGTTGGAGTATTGGATTGCTGGATTGCTGGAGCATTGCAGCACCAGCAATTCCATTAATCCAACAATCCATTGATCCAGCACTCCAATATTCCAATTCTCCATAGACCTACAATTTCAACGCGGCGAACAGTTTGTTGAGGCTTTCCTTCGCATCCCCGAACAGCATCATGCATTTCGGATTGTAATAGAGCTCGTTGTCCACGCCGGAAAAGCCCGGGGCAAGGCTGCGCTTGAGGACGACGATCGACTTGGCGCGCTCGACTTCCAAAATTGGCATGCCGTAGAGCGGGCTGTTCTTGTTATATTTGGCGGCCGGATTCGTCACATCGTTCGCGCCGACGACGAGGGCGATGTCGGCCTGAGCGAAGTAGGGATTGATCTGCGACATATCATATAACTGGTCGTAGGGAACTTTCGCATCGGCAAGCAGGACATTCATGTGACCGGGCATGCGGCCGGCTACCGGGTGGATCGCGTATTTGACGTCGATGCCGCGCTTGATCAGCAGCTTCGCCAGTTCGGCAACACCGTGTTGAGCTTGAGCAACCGCCATGCCGTATCCCGGAACGATGATGACCGAGCGAAGGCCATCGAGAAGAACGGCCATCTCTTCGGAGGTGATGCTGCGCACGATGCCCTTCGCTTCCGCGGCCGGCCCACCTTCCACCTTTTCGATCTTGCCGAATGCGCCGAACAAAACATTGATCGCCGAGCGGTTCATGGCCCGGCACATCAGCATCGCCAGCAGAAACCCGGAGGTCCCATCCAGCGAGCCGGTGATGATTTGGATTTTGTTCATCAGCACAAAGCCCATGGCCGCATCGGCGAGGCCACCGTAGGAATTGAGCAGCGCGATGACCACCGGCATGTCCGCCGCACCGATCGGAATGACCAACAGAAATCCAAAAACAAACGCCAAGCCGACCATGACATAGAACAACGTCGGCGCCGCCGGCATGACAATGAGGTAGATGAGACTTCCGACGATAACGGCCAACAAGCTCAGATTGAATATATTTTGTCCTTTGTACGTGATGGGGTGTCCTGGCAATAATCCCTGGAGCTTCGCGGCCGCCATCAAGCTTCCCGTAAACGTCAAGCCGCCAACGATCACTTCGAAGCCGAGCGCCGTCATCGTCACTTTGCTGAGCTCGCCGCTGTGGCGGAAGTATTCGGAAATTCCTACCAAGCAAGCTGCCAACGCCCCGAGTGAATGCGAAAGGGCTGTCCGTTGCGGCACGGCTGTCATCGGTATGCGCAGCCCCATCGTGCCGCCGATGATGGAGCCAATGATAACGCCTGTGATGATCCATTTGAAGGTGATGATCTCGTGATGGAACAGCGTGCCGACCACCGCCATCAACATGCCGAACTCGGCGAGGAACATGCCCCGGCGCGCGTACTTGGGCGAGCTCAACCCTTTCAGGCCGAGGATGAACAAAGCCGCCGATATAATGTAGAAATAACTCAACGCCTGCGTGGGCAGAACCTCACGAAAGAAATAGGTCGCGTCGCTTCTGAGTTGTTCAGACCAATAGAAAATCACCAGCAAGCCGGCAACGAGCACGGCCAGCGCCAGCAGCAATTTCGGATCGAATTGAAACCGTCGACGCTGCGCCGCTTGATCTTTCGCGGTCTTGAACATTTTCAGCATCCGATCGGTGATGAGAAAGCCGCCGACCACGTTCGTCGAGGAACACGTCACCGCGATGAATCCCAGCACCGTGCTGAAGGCGCCGTAATCGGCGCCCGCGACCACCAGCGAGCCGACCAACGAAATGCCGGCAATCGCGTTGGTGGCGGACATCAGCGGCGTGTGCAATAACGGCGGCACGCGCGTGATCACGTGATAGCCGAGAAAGCCCGCCAGCATGAAGATGTAAAGCCCAATTTCAAGTTCGGTTGTCACGAATTTGGCCTCCGATCAAATGGTCTAAACGCTCGTTTTATCGTGATATTTATTTATCGGCAAAAATTTATCGGCAAAAATTGCTTGCAATTCGATGAAAATGTTTGTAATTTTTAAAAAATCTGATATAATTGCTGAATGAATGCCAGAACCATCGAATAGGAGATTTGTTATGACCGTAGAGCTTTCGCCTGAGTTAGAACAAATCGTGAAGGCAAAAGTCGCTTCAGGAATATACCCGAACGTCTACGAATTCATTCGGGAAGCGATACTACGATCCCTTGAATGGGAACGACTGAAAAAGCAAAAGCTGGACGAGGCGATTACGATTGGCATTGAGCAAGCAGATCGGAGTGAATTTAGCATACGCACCGTCCAGGATATTATTCAGCACAAGGAAACACAAAAATACAGTTAGTCCGCATGCCTGAATATATTCTCTCTTCGAAGGCCGACAGCGATCTCGAAGGAATTTGGGATTATACGGACGAAATATGGGGCCGGGCTCAGGCTCGTACATATCTCACTCAGTTAGAAAACCGGATGATTGCCTTGGCTCATCATCCGACCGCTGGTCGCAAACGTTATGATCTTCCAGGCACGCCTATGAGTTATCACGAGGGGAGACACGTCATTTTTTACCGCCTCACCAAGGAAGGAATTGAAGTCCTTCGCGTGCTCCATGACGCCATGGATTTTCCGAGGCATTTTGAGTAAAGGCATGGTCATTTTTCCTCTAAATCAACACTCTTGATCGGCAAATCCCAATGCGCCAGCAGAATCTCGAACCGCCGCTGCTCCTCGCGCTTGAATGTCTCTTGATCGGGATAGAGCTGCTTGTTGATCGCCTCAGCGTTAAAATCATCGTGTGCCACCTCGACATTCTTCCACACAATGGTCACGCGATAATCCCAACGCCCATCTTCGGTATTATGATAGCGCGGACTTGCCGCATTGACTTGTAAAATGCGCCCGAGCTCCATCTCCTTTTTCAGCACCGGGTAGTGATTCTTCCTGAATAGCCGGATGAACTCATCGGCGTATCCCCAGCGCGCTTTGTAGTAATATTCGATGACAAAAGGCTTGTCCTGTGCTTTGGCTTGAGCGGTTTGCGCATGGACAAATGAATGCTGGGCCTGAAAGACAATCAAAGTTATCAGAATCATGAGGCCGAGTTGGGAAACTCTCGTAGCAGGGGCAACTTGAAGATTCATGTGACTGTCCTCTCGTGGTTAGTAACAGAATTTGTTTGACTGTTCAATGAGTCTATTAGGATAGCTTGATGATCAATTCCTCCGGAATATCGTTTTCCTGTGGTTTTGGATTCGTCGCCTGAAACAGAGGACAGTGAATCTCCGCAAGGAACTGGGCGAGAAAACCAAGCAGAAAATCTTTTTGGAGCTCAAGCATATCGGCATCGAAGCCGCCCTCGCTGTTGCGATGGCCTTCAATATCCAAAAACAGTTTTCTTGTCGTGCCTGGCCGAACTTTCTGGGTTCTTTGCACAAGCTTGAACAATATCTGAGACGACTCGTCGAATCCCTCGTGACTGTAAACGACGTGGTAGATCACGCTTGCCCGGTCGTCGGATTCGATCTTTGATTGGCAATTCCTTTTCATTTTTGCTCAACTCGGATAATTGTTCTCTTTTACTGATTAGGCGGGTCTTGGCAAGCCAAGCAACTCCCGCACTTGCAAATTCACCACCTCGCCCTTGTGTGTGAGGAGAGTTTCTCGAATGATCTGATCTTCCAAATTGAGATGCAATCCGCCGTCTTTCATCAAGTTCAAAAGAAAAGCCGTTGCATTTTTAGCGTACATCATGCTGGCGTGATAAGGAATAGTGGAAGGAAGATTGACAGGCCCGATTATTGTGACGCCATGAGCCTCGACGGATTCTCCAGGCCGCGTAAGCTCGCAGTTGCCCCCTCCTTCGGCAGCCAAGTCGACGATGACGGCGCCCGGATGCATTCCTTGCACCATCTCTTGGGTGATTAAGATCGGCGCTTTTTTGCCGGGAATCGCGGCAGTGCTGATGACCACATCATTTTCACCGACGACTTGCTTCATCATCTCGCGCTGGCGGCGATAGAATTCCTCACCCATATCTTTCGCGTAGCCGCTGGTCGCCTGGGCTCCCGTGGTCTCCAACTCGAGCTCGATAAACTTGGCTCCCAAACTTTCCACCTGCTCTTTGGCAATGGGCCGGACGTCATACGCTTGCACCACCGCACCCAAACGTCGCGCCGTGGCGAGGGCTTGGAGTCCAGCCACACCGGCGCCCACGACAAAGA
>JBOHQX010000166.1:0-84271 GCA_050732395.1 bacterium | reverse complement strand
CTGATGAAGTTCTTCACCAGTTGGGTTTTTCTATCCACTACAGGATTCTTAGCCTTGTCCGCCCTTCTGGAAATTAAATCAATTTTCCGATGCCCGCGCCTGCAAGCGATGGCCCTCCGCCTGTACGGAATCGATCGCCAACGCGCGCCGTGACTCCTCCAACGCCAGCTCATATTGGCCGGTGCCGTTGTAAATCTCACCCAAAATGATGTGCGCCGGCGCCAGGCCCTCGTTCAACGCGAGCGCGCGTTTGCAATTGTTCACGGCTTTTTCAATCCACTGGCGATCTGCGGTCTTCTGATATTTCCTCCAACACGCTTCGCCCAGGCCTGCACATGCCAACGCGTAGAGAGAATCTTGTGCCAGGGCACGCTGGAACGCGGTCAGGGCGGCATCGAGATTCTGTTCCTGCGCGTGCGAGGAAAGCATGTAGCCGCGGGCCTCCAGGTAAGAATCATAGGCTGCCGACACCGTGGTGCCTCCGGCCTTCAGCAGGCGTTGCTGTTGCGCCTGCAATTGCATGTCCAACATTTCGGCCGATTTGATCACCAACTCGTCCGGAATTGAGGAGAGGTCGATCGTCTGTAAAGAGATGCTGACGGCCTTGATTTGGCGCAAGCTCTTGGCATCCACCAGGTTCATCGTCATATGAACCTGGTGTTGATCCCTCCGCAGGCTGCCCGTGATCGCCAAGTTCACGCCGAAGTTGCGCCGCGCTGCCTCGATCGTGACGATTCTGGTGTTGCGCACTTCGCTGGCCGGCACCACCCATAAAGTTCTTTCGGAGAACTGTTCCAATTGCGTGAGCCGGCTCGTCAATGTTTCCATCAAGCCGTCGCAAAAAGCCTGGTTTGTCGGATTGTTGGTGACATTGTCAAACGGCAATACCACGAGATGTTTCTGCTCGGGGAGATTCTTCGGAAGCACGATTTTCTTTACCGCGGGCCAGCCGAGCGACAGAAACATGAGCAACAAAAGTGCCGACACTGCCAGGAGCACGATGCCAACCGTTTTTACGAGAGACTTGCCAGTCGGCTGCACGGAAGCAATTTCTAGGGCGATGGGTTCGATTGGACGCAGTCTGGCGTCTGGCAGCGCTCTATCGTCTGGTTGTGGCGAGCTTGCAGGAAAATCAAAAAGCTGGCCGTCCGGCGAACGCATGAAGAGCACGGGCGTACCCCATTCCGTGGCGTTTCCTTTGGCTAGAATCGCTTTGCGAGTTTCGGCCAGCGCAGCTTCAACGGGATAGCCATCCGTGAGAAAGTGATAAAAATTATCTGTAAACGTTGCCGCGGTCTCATCCTGCACCGGAAACAACATTGCGATCACCGCTGGCAGGCCTTGCTGGATCAAGCTTTGCGCCAAGCCAGTGAAAGGGTCGATAGCCGAGCATTGCGCCGTCATGCAGGCATTGAAAACCGCCAATCGAAGCGTGGAATGATCGTGCAAGATGGTACCGACCTGCTGGCCGTTCTCGGCGCAACCTTTTCCTTCTTCATCTTCAAAAATAAGCACGCCTTCCTGTGTATTCTGATTGAAATTTCCGTGACCGATAAAGTGGAAGATGTGGAATTCGTGTTCCTGCAATTTCTTTTGCAGCATCGACAGCGTGGCGGTTTCCAACCGCTCGACCCGCACCAACCCTTTGCTTTCCAATTTGTGAATAGCCGCTTTGAGGTTATGCCATTCTTGATCGACGTCGAGTGGAGAATGATCCCACGGACTGGAGATCATGACCAAAACATTGATGGGGAGTTTGACCTTCAGGGGCGGCGGGGGGTCGGGCAAATCGAGATAGCGCACGACCGGCGTTTTTTTGGACAACACCAGCGCGCGATTGTGCGCAGCGTTGTACAAGTATTCCCAGGGCAGGGAGGCGAGCTCCGGAACGTTTTTCAAACGCAAGCGCAGGCGCAAGCCCATTCCTTTGTCCTGGGCCTGGTCGAAGCTTCTGCGATAACACGCCAGGATTTCGCCGGTAAACACGGCATCGAAAAGACGATGGCCAAAATCTTTGACAGTTGCTCTCAGCTTCGTTTCGGCGCCATTGCGACCCTTGCGTGCCCGACCTGCCTCTGCAAAGAACTGCTCGAGCTCGGAGGCGGAGAAGGGTGGAACGAATTGCGCTTCGGCTTCGCCCGCGGGCGAGCTCAACACGTGCGCCCGGTAGCGTTCTTCCGCACTCTCGATCTGCAGATCGAAATTCAAGTAGGTAATGGCAGCCATGGGGTACCTCTCTTCGGCTCAGCGCCGCAAGCGTGGCGCCGGTTAGCGTTTGATGATCATCTTCGCGCGCATCTCGACTTCCGAAGCTACTCCCACGGGGAAACAAAAAGCCGCGTAAGGAATCATGATCGTCTCACCGGCCTGGCCGAGATCCGCTCGCACCTTGAGATCCAGACGAAAAGCCTGCTGAGCTGTGATTTCGAAGACCCGCTGATCCGTGGGAATTCCCTGGCCTTCAAAAATGCCTTTAGTAAGGAATAAACAGGATCGCTTCTCTGTCGCCACTTTCCCACTGCACGGTGTCTCCCACTTTGGCCAGCAGCGTGTCGAACACCCAGTAATCGTTCGAAGCGCGCGGAGTAGAGACAGCGCTTAATTGCACTTTGGATGGCATGGTACACCTCCTGCAGTAAAGCCAATGATTATTTTGGCGCTCTGTGATCAACTCTCTTAAACATATGACTTACCCATCAAGCTTGGAACAAAACTCTGAATGTTTATCAGCTCGCACGGATAAAGCAACGATCCGTGGGTATGCCTCAATCCGTGGCCAGAATTTCATGCTACACGAAGTGCTTCAGCTTTCAGCTCCACTGAAAATCTGGTGTAGTATGTTAGACACGATCAATATGAGAATTTGTACCATGTTTGCTAGAGCCGATCCAAGATTCTCAAATAATCAAACGCCACCTGCGACCGCACTTCCGCCAATCTCACCCAGCATGGCCGGCCTTCCCGCGAGCCGCGCAGCTCGCCGCCCGTAACCCGCCCTGCGTAGAAGATGTCAACGGTGCTCACCCACAGCCCGGGTCGCTTGCCAGAGAGCGTCCCCAGCACCCCCACGAGCTCAACTTGCAAACCGGTTTCCTCCAAAACTTCGCGTTGCGCCGCTGCTTCTACTGTTTCGTCCAATTTCAAATATCCCCCGGGCAGCCCATAGCCTCTGCCGTCTCGGCGTTCGACCATGAGTATTTTTTCGCCTTGGCGCACGACCACAACCGCGCTCACAAAGGGCGGCAGCATTCCCAGCGTTAAAAAGTAACTCACGCGCTGAAACACCGCCAGACACAGGCGAAGGGTAAGCAAAAAGAACTTCATGGTTTATGATGCAATTTCCGGCTAGCATTCACAATTGGCGCATCAAAAGATCTTGCTGTTTTGTCACGCAATATAATAATTGCTCCGGCAGAAGCAAGCGCTTCTTCCGCCGTGGCTTGATCTGTGCAGGCCAAAGGCAACGGGAAATTGCTGGTGAATTTGGGATTGCATTTGAGGCCTGACATTTCATATCTTGTGATATCATCGCTTGATTTTCATTTCCGTACTTCGCCCTAGCGCTGGTATATTTAACGGCATCCCATAATTTTTTCACAAAATGCCGTACCCGTATCCGCCGGGCGGTAGCGTAAGGAAGCGCTCACATCAGGGAAACAACAAAGAGCGGTTTCAGAGGTCTATAGACTCTTTCGCGACCTAAGATAACTTCTTTCGACCCGTTCTGAATCAGGCGGAACGGCACAATGCCTTGAGCAACTGCCAGCATCGCCGTGCAGGTCTTCCGAGTACGCTTCCATGAAAAAACTTTTCAAATTGCCCGATCTAAAAGATAAAAAAATCCGCATCGAGCTTTTTTCGGCGTGGGGCAGCGATTACCAACGCTTGGAATTCGGCGCCAAAAGATTAACACGTATTCTGGGTGCGGCAGCGATGCTGATCGTTTTTCTGCAGGTGGCGGTGCTGTTTGGGTCGCGCTGGGTGTTTCAGGAAATCTATGCACAGCAGCTTTCCGCTAAGCAGGCGTTGCTGAAAACGCAGTTCGAGCAATGGCAAGTCCGCGCGGAAGAGTTGGCGCGGCGCTACGAACGCTCGCAGGGATTGCCCGGCGGCTGGACGTTGACAAGATCCGAAAACGCCGACACGGCGGAAGCGCTCACCGGGCGCGGTGGCGCGTACATTGATGAAGACGACAACGTTATGCCCACTTTCGACGCCGGCTACGCTCATCCGGATGGCAATCTCTATGGTGCGAACATTGCCGATCTGCCGTCATCCGGTTACCAGGAAATGCCGCCCTCGGATTTGATTGGGCATTTGGAATCCCGCATTTCCACCACGCGCCAGAGCCATCGCATTATTTTTGAGAATTTCGAAACACGCCGGCAGCAACTCGCGCACATTCCCTCCGTCAAGCCGATCCTGAGCGGCCGCATCACGGATTTCTTTGGGCAGCGCGTCGATCCGTTTGTGCGCCGCGTTCGGCACCATCGTGGTTTGGACGTGGCTGCGCCGTACGGCTCGGAAGTGTATGCGCCGGCGGCGGGAACCGTGGAGTTGGCGAAATCCACTTATCGTTCAGGAAGAGGTTATGGCCGCACGGTTATTCTCGATCACGGCCACGGGCTGAAAACCCTCTATGGCCATCTCTCCAAAGTGCAAGTGAAATCGGGGCAGTACGTGCAGCGCTGGGAGGTGCTCGGCCTGGTCGGCGCCACCGGCCGCGCCACCGGCCCGCATCTGCACTATGAAGTCTGGGTGGACGGCAAGGCGCGCGATCCCGTGGAGTTCATCATCAATGAATGAGATTTTCATTCTGTAAATCCTGTCATTAGGAAATCATCGGGCAGCTCTTCTGTTTGACATTAAATCCTCAAATGAGCATCGTGAGTCCCGTCTTAAATAGGATTTACGATCTCGTAAAAGGCGACGAGAAAACTCATCGCCTTTTTTGTATCGTGAGCGCAACTATTCAGTTCACTGCCCGGGCGCTCTTGCTTTTTCCTGAGTTAAAACCATGCTAGTAAGCGTCAACTCATCGCAGAAAGATCTACAGCGCCCGGGCAGTAGTTTGAACACGGAGGTTCCTTCATGTTATATGCACTGTCCAACCACGGCTTGAGGCTGGGAACGGTTGCCTTGTCATGCATTCTTGGTTTTGCCCAGGCGGGCACAGACGCCGGCAAACAAGCTTCCTCGGGGACAAAGACGGTCTTAAGGCGCGCCTGGCCTTCAGCAGGTGCATGCGTCCCGAACGTCGTGATCATCAAGCTGAAAGAGGGCATGCATGCCACGTCGTCGTCGGCGACAACCGGCCTTTCTTCGCTGGATGCCCGATTGCAGAAATACGGTGTTTTTCGCCTCGAGCCTCTGATAACGGAAGCGCTTACCGTGCAGAAGTCTGCAAGGAGCGCCGGCCTCAGCAGAATTTATTTTGCGTATTTCAATGGCGAGGTTTCGCCGTTCACCGTCGCAGGCGATCTGCGCGAAGATTCTCATCTCGAATACGCCGAGCCGAAATACCTGCACAGGCTGGCAGTGGCTCCCAACGACCCCAGCTTTTCTGATCAGGCCTTCTTCAGCAACATCAAAGCTGCACAGGCTTGGGAGCTGGTGAAAGGCGAGCAGGGCAACGTGGTGATCGCCGTGGTCGATGGTGGCACCGATCGTGACCACCCCGATTTGCAGGCGAATTTATGGATCAATGCCGACGAAATTCCGGGCAACGGCTTGGACGATGATAACAACGGGTACAAAGACGACGTCAATGGCTGGAATTTTGCGAACAACACCGGCGACCCCTCCGGGTTGAGCAGTACGCCGCAAAGCGCCCATCACGGCACCCACACTGCCGGTCTTGCCTGTGCCGTGACCAACAATAGCCTCGGTGTGGCCGGTGCGAGCTGGAACGCGAAGTTGATGGCCATTAACGCCGGCCATCCTACCGCCGATCGCAGCATCGCTTTTGGCTATGAAGGCGTGCTTTATGCTGCCAGCAACGGGGCGCATGTGCTCAGCTTGAGCTGGGGCGGCGACATTGCGTCTGCGTTCGAACAAGAGGTCATCGACTACGCGACCAGCCTGGACGTGGCCATCGTCGCGGCTGCAGGTAATGATGGCTCTGCAACCCCCTTTTATCCGGCTGCTTATCGCGGGGTGCTGGCGGTCGCCAACACCACCAATGCGGACGTGCGCCAGGGCGATTCGAGCTTTGGGACTTGGGTGGACGTCACTGCGCCCGGTACGAATATCCTGAGCACGCTGAATAACGGAGCATATGGCTCCCAAACCGGCACCTCCATGTCGTCTCCCCTGGTTGCGGGCGTGGTGGCGCTGGTGAGAACTCAACATCCGGATTGGCGGGGCGTGCAAGCCAGCGAGCAAGTGCGCGTGACCGCGGATAATATTGATGCCCAAAATCCAGGTTTCGCCGGTTTGATGGGACAAGGCCGCATCAATGCTTTGCGCGCTGCCACCGAAACCAGACCATCCTTGCGCGCCGCCAGCGTGACCTTCTCCGATGGCGACGGCGATGGCGTAATCGAACCGGGTGAAAGTGTGACGGTGCAGGCCAGCATCATCAACTATCTCGCACCGGCCGCAAACGTCAGCTTGACGTTGAGCGAAAACGACCCGTACGTCACTCTCAATACCGCGAGCGGCACGATTGCGGCGATTGGAACTTTGGAAGAGAGAACACTGGCAGCGCCTTTCCGCTTCACGGTCGCGGGCAATGCGCCGAGCGGTCACCCCGTCGACTTTACGCTCAGCGTCTCCACGGTGAATTACAACGACAGAGAGCGGTTCACTTTGACGATCTTGCCGACTTTTGGCAATTTGAGCGCCAACAACATCGAAACCACGGTGACCAGCATCGGCCGTCTCGGCTATGCCGATGCGAGCCAATCGGCGCAAGGCATTGGTTTCAAATATCAAGGCGGACCGAGCTTGTTGTACGAGGGTGCTATAATTTGCGGTAACAGCCTCAACCGCATTTCAAATGCGGCGCGTGGCGACGATTTTATCGGAAATGATTTGCAGTACGATCGGGATTTTGCCGCCGTCAGTGGCGGTGATTTGCGCATCAGCCGGCCGGGCGCGCGCACGGATCAGGAGAGTGTCGGTATTTTTTCAGACGTTGCCGCGAACAACCCCATGAACGTTCGGATCACGCAAGAGACCTATGCGGCCAGCCGGCAGCCATATGAGGATTTGATTCTGTTGCGCTACACGGTGGAAAATCTCAACGCCACCGAGCTGAACAACTTTTACATTGGCTGTTTTTTTGATTGGGATATCGGCGCTTCCGGCAACGGAGACGTTGCCGAATATTATGCAGAGCGACGCCTGGGTTATTGCTATAATACCACCAATGGCTCGAGAACTTATGTTGGCATGTCGCTCATTCAAGGCGGGAACGCCTCGTTTCGCGCGATTTACAATAATCAAAATGATGCCGGCAATCCGAGCTGGGGTATTTACGACGGTTTTACCGACGAAGAAAAATGGGAATCTTTGCTGGGCGGTGTGAGCCTCATCAAAGCCGGGCCGGCGGATGTCTCCTACGTGCTCGGCAGCGGTCCGCATCGCATTCCGGCAAACGGAAAGGTGACTCTGGGTTTCGCATTGCTGGCCGGCGCCAACTTGCAGGATTTGTACGCCAATGCCGACGCGGCCGCGCAGTTTTGGAATGAATTGTTCGCAACCGTTGTAGAAGAAGAGCCTGCGCCTGCGTTGCCACGCGATTTTGCGCTAGAGCAGAATTATCCCAATCCATTCAATCCGGAAACATTTGTCAAATTTCAATTGCCGCGCGCGTCGCAAGTTCAGCTCGAAGTTTTTGACGTCGCCGGCAGAAAAATCCGGACGCTGGTGCAGAAAAAGCTCGGAGCAGGAAGCTATGAGGAAAAGTGGGACGGCAAGAACGACGCGGGTGATCCTGTGCCCAGTGGCGTTTACGTCTATCGCGTGCTGGCGGATAGTTTCGTGCACAGCCGGAAAATGATTTTGCTGCGATAGTGGGTGAGAAGCAAGGAGCAAAAAGCGAGAATCCATGATTTTGTTGGATTTTCTGGATTCGCGCTTTCGCGGGGATGACGTCCAAAAGAGTTTTTCAGCTTCCTGTTAAGCGGCTTAACTGAAAGCCGGGGTAGGAAATTAGGCGAAAGACTTGTGACAATAGCATAGCCGATTTTCAGCAAACTAGGCGTTTGCTTCTACAATCCTTTCACTTTCCTGGATTATGGAAAATTTTCCGGGTGGGTGTGCACATTTGTTCTTGATTTTCATGGCCCCTTGCTGTATTTTTTGCGCCGTTTTTGAATGAATTCTTGTAACTATCGAGGTGAATGAATTTGGAAAACAAGCAGGACCGTATCATGCGTCCATCGGGGCGCGGTCAGGATCATGACGATCCTCATGCAGAAGTCGTCAAGCTGTTGAAAGCCGGGCCCGTGCCCGCTCATGTCGCAATTATCATGGATGGCAACGGCCGTTGGGCCAAAATGCGTGAGAAACCGCGCGTCGAGGGGCATCGCGAAGGCATCAATTCCGTGCGCGAGATTGTGCGCGCGAGCGGAGAGCTGAATGTGCGCTATTTGACGCTGTTTACGTTCTCAACGGAAAACTGGCACCGGCCAAAAAGTGAAGTCTCCGCGTTGATGGCACTGTTGATCAAAACGATACATCAAGAGATCGAGGAGCTCAAACGCAACAACGTGCGGCTTAAGACCATCGGCCGGCTGCAAGATTTGCCTTATCTCGCCCGCCAAGGGTTGGAATATGCCATGCGAGTGTTGGACGGTAATACCGGCTTGACCCTCAACCTGGCCCTGAGTTACTCCAGCCGCGAGGAGATCACGGATGCCGTGCGCCGCCTCGCGCAGGACGTCGAAGCCGGCCGCCTGAACCCCGCGGCCATCAATGGCAACACGATTGCAACCCGCTTATACACCTCCAGCATTCCCGACCCCGATTTGCTCATTCGCACCAGCGGCGAAATGCGACTCAGCAATTTTCTTTTGTGGCAGCTGGCGTACACGGAGATTTACGTTACCGAAGCCTTGTGGCCGGATTTCCGGCGCGAGGAGTTTTATCGAGCCTTGCTGGCCTATCAAAAACGCGAGCGCCGCTTCGGTCGCGTGAGCGAGCAACTGCCTGCAGCTGGCTTGGAAAAAGGCGGTAAATGGTTCGAGTCGTTTGTGCCGGAGGCGGCTTCGATGGATATGGGTTGAGAGAGCACAGCGCGGCGCAGCTCGAAAAGGGGCGAGAGCCCGCAAGGGCCTTTAGGCCGGCTTGTCGCCCTTTGGCGCCCGCAACCCAAAAGAACTCACGCAGAGCCTCGCAAAGATTCGCAGAGATGTACCGGGAGGCAAAAAGGAAAACAGGCTCTTCCGTACCAGCCATATCAACAAAAAACTGGTTTTCTGAGACCAGAAAACTCTCTGCTGCATGCGGTGAAACACGAAATAGAAATTCGTGAAAAGTGTAATGGTCATTTGAAATTTGCCACCAACCCCTCAGCGCGACGAATAAATAGCGCTCACCGTCCTTGGCTTCGACATCGATCAGAAGCCCCGTAACTTTTTTTTCATCCCCCCAACCGCTAGGTAATTTTTTCAAAACTCCTTGCGCTCGTAGGATATTGTTGAGCGTGCTCATTTTTGCCAAGGAATCTGACGCGAATGCTGAAGGAAGAATACTCAAAGCCTCCAAGGTCAGAAGAATTCTATCATTATAACACTCATCAGGATACTTTTTGCAAAACTTTAGTCTTTCCTGAATCGAATAGCTTGTATCTATGGCAACACTAAGAGTACCATCAGCTTGAATTTTAGAAAACCATATTGGAACGATGGCAGTGATATTCTTAAACTCAAACACCAGTTCCGGTAACGACGGCCGTTCAAAAAAATATCCCCAATAGATTTTAGAGACCAGTGCCGACGAAATAAAGGCAATGAATATCACCACGGCAATAGTCGCTATAAGGCGCTTGACAATATTTCTTAGCCGTGTCTTCTTTCTGATGAGGTTGCTCGCACCAGTCGAAACCAAGTACGCGACAATGAAGTCTAGTAGCAACCAGTGCCAATACACCTTCACGGCACAGCCAGCCGGGGCCGTCACCCCATCATTACAGACTAGTTTGAGGCACGGAGTAAGGCAAAAAAAGTAAAACGTTTGCTCTAATTGAAAGACACCATTATCAGATATATTTACAAGTTGAATAGAGGTTGCCACTTGAAATATGACAAACCACGAAAGAAATACGATGGCAAGCCAGTTTGGTTTGAGCCAATTCATCTCTTTGGTCCCTATCTCGGTTGGAGGTAAGCCATCAAATTCAACCTTCGCTTTGATTTGCGGTCCGAAAAGGCCTTTCAGCGGCTTGTCTGCAAATCTGGTACGTGGCTTCCACCTTTTCCCCCTACTCCACGCAAGGTGACTTTCTTGGGCGGTGTGCCATCATAATTGTAAGTAAGCACACTCCCGCCTGGCGCGGAAAGGGAATCCAGCAGACCGGTAGCGGGGTCGTATGCAAAATTCAGCGAGCCACGGTCAAAAATAATAGATTTCGGCCGCGCCGTGCCGCACGTGCCGAAGCCAAGGGTGTCGTAAAGGACGCTGACCGCGATGCTATACGGGCGAATGGTGTTCTTGATGCGTTTGTCAAGATCATAGATGTAACGCGTTGCGGCGGTATCGCCGTCGAGCGGTGGCGGGGTGTAGTGTTTCGTCAAATCAACCGAGGTGTAGTCAAACGAATGGGGGCTTCCCGGCGGAGTAAGGGAAGTGAGATTGCAGTTCAAATCATAGGCTTACAAAATCTGTTGCTTATCCGGCAAAACCTGTTGTGTGATTCTCCCCACAGAATCATTGGCGAACGTAGTGGTGCGCAGGAGCGGATCGGTGGCGCTGGCAAGACGACTGTGGGAGTCAAAAACAAAGGTTGACCGCCGATCTGCTTGTAGAGTCTCAATCAGCCGGCACAGCGAATCGTATGTGTAAGTTAAGGAAGTTCTTACCGCGCGATGTCAGTATGTGTGTTGTCGGAGATAATGAGACAAGAGTGCTTGAGGTCGTGAATGCGCAGGAGCTACACGTCCTTTCTCCATTCTCCATGCAAAGAAATTTTTAGTTCAGAAAATCTGCAAGAAAAACTCGTTAAGTTTCGTCGGTCAATCAATGAAAAGATAAATGCCTATCAGCGGGGTGTATAATGAGAATAAAAGGGCTAATAGATTCGCTGCGCCAAACATCCTGTCGTCCGTTCGCCGTGGGTAAAGTAAAAGGCACAAAGCAAGGCTAAGGTTGAAAAGCACAAAAACAATCACAAAAGCAAAAGTAAAGACTTCGTAGAGTATTCTTAAAGAGCCAAATCTCAACATGAATAACAAAACGCATGCAACCGATAATACAGCTATACCAATCGCAATAGCATGAGTAGATTTGGCAAAGGTGCTGCCCGATTCGAGAACTCGATGTGTAGATGCTACTATAACTAGTAAAGGCATCGCCAAAGCTGGCAGCAGGAAACCCATAAATTGAAACCGCGCTGGCCCAAGTACAAATGGAGCACCAGAGTCAGGTCCTCCCTGACTATAGAAGGGGGAATTCATAGGTGAAACAATGTAAAACCAGTTTAGAAGAAGGAAGACTCCATGTAGAGATAGGAGTATAAATACTAAAGCTAAGTAAATCTTGTATTTTTTCGATTCAAACATAGCCATAGTTATCCTAACTGTGATTTTTTGCCACCTAACAAGTTCTTTGAGATAATAAATTTCTTCGGGCAAGTTTGTCAGTATCTGTCGAATTATATCGAAAGCATGCGTAAGCCAGAGTAAAAATAAAAGGTGAACGTTTCATCTGAATACTCGATTCCAAAAAGTCAGAAATCCTACCGGACGAAGCTGTAGATCATGGCTTTATTTTTTGATTTGACAACTTTGTCCGACAGCGAGCTTAACTTATAGCCAAGTCCTCAAAATGGCAAATAGGATTTATTGGCACGGATCTTTTGTGCATGTCTCTAATGCTCCTAATCCCTTTCCAAAACCCATTTTCCCCCGTCGTTCGATAAATAGCTTAAGTATCTTAGCTGCTTCTTCCGCTTCGCTCTGCGTAGCTGGTCCAACTCTGAATGGCCGATCACCATACTTTTCAATTAGTGACATGAGCCAATTGGGCCACCATGAACGATTTACTACTTCACCAGCAGAGGTCACTTCCGCATCAACGGAAAATTTATACCAACCCGTACCCTCTACTAAATTCTCCATATCTCCAATCCCGACAAAATCAAAATCAGGAAAAGAAATAGCAGGAGTTATGCTTCCCGACGGCAAAAGCCTTGCATCTTCAATATCAGATGGATTCGCGGCATCTCCAAAAGCAACGACTACGACCGGTTTACCTGACTGATTACATAACCTACCATCTAAACCAGTTGGATCAGTAAAGTTAATCGGATCGTTACCGACGTAGATGTAAATATTCGCCTGACCACCTGCAAACCGAATCGGATCTTTCGTTGTCCATCGACCGGTTTCAGCATCATAATCACGCGCGCCAAATCTGACAAATTCGGTATCCTGATCATACAAACCACCGGCAAAACCAAACGGCTGAAAACCTGCATTGGTATCATTCGTAATGCTGCCAAATTCATCAAATTCTAACCGCTGGGCAACGCCGCCGTTGGTTGTATTCACAACGAGCCGCACACTGCCGAGATGATCAGAAACAAACCGATACGTCACGCCGCTTATGATCATGTAATCCGGCACAGTGGGGCGCGTTCCATATACAAACCAGCTAACCAAATTACCAGCGCCATTCAACTCAGCCACAATGTTCAACTGGTTTCCATATAGCCACCGCTGCACCAACGCGCCATTTACCTTCTTTCCAACCCTTCGATTCTGTGCATCAATTATATACTCAATGATGTCGCCGTTTGGCATAATTACTTTTACAAGATTACCAAAAGCATCATACGTATAGCGCGTCGTATCGGCGCCCACGATTTTCATTGACAGCTCACCATTGCGCGTGTAGCTGTAGCTGGCGTTGCCGTAGCTTAGCAAACGATCCTGATCATCATACGCACCAGTTAGAGTCGCGCCGGGGGTATAATGATTCAAGCGATTGCCGTTGGCATCGTACTCATAAATGGCCAGCAAGGTGTCGTTCCGGCTCACCTCTGCGAGCCGGCCAGCACGATCATACACATAATTGAGTTTTCGCGTTTGTCCTTGAATCGTCTCGCTAATCTCCTTAATTCGCCCCAGAGAATCTTGCGCATAGGCAGTTTTGAAAAGCGTATCGGATGCAATGACGGCGTAAAAGCTTTCTAGCTCACCGAAATCGTTATAAACTTGTCCGGTGGTGACACCGCCCTGCGTTGTTCCGGTGATTCGTCCATTCTGCGGATTACGTGCAATGGCCAACGCTCCAGCAGCCGTGAGCAAGTTATCTTTGTCATACTGAAAGCTCACACTATCGCCGCCATTCACCTTCTGAGAAGTGACGCGGAAATTATTGTCGTAGGCGACTTCCACACTTCCTTGCGCCTCGCCGCTCCAGGTGACTTTCTTGGGCAGCATGCCATCATATTTGTAAGTAAGCACATTCCCGCCCGGCGCGGAAAGGGTATCTAGCAAGCCGGACGTTGGGTTGTAGGCAAAATCCAACGAGCCACGATCAAAATTAATATTCTTCGGACGCGCCGTGCCGCACGTGCCGCAGCCAACGGTATCGTAAAAGACGCTGATAGCGATACTATCCGGTCGGATGGTATTCTGAATGCGTTTGTCAAGATCGTAAACGTAGCGCGTTGCGGTGGTATCGCCCTCGAGCAGCGGCGGGGTGTAACGTTTCGTTAAATCGACCGAAGTGTGGTCAAATGAATGCGCGGGTTTTCCCGGCGGGGTAAGTGAAGTGAGATTGCCGTTCAAATCATAATCGTACAGAATCCGTTGCGTTTCCGGCAATACCTGTTGTGTGATTCTCCCCACAGAATCGTATGCAAAGGTGGTTGTCCGCAAAAGCGGATCAGTAACGCTGGACAGCCACCCTCGAGAATTGTACGCAAAGCTCGAAGTGCGGTCATCTTGTGAGGTCAGTTTCAAAAATCCATTGCTGTCATACTCGTAAAAGACAGAAGTAATGCCCGGAACCGAATCCTGCACCGTGCGGCCCAGGCTATCAATAAATGCAAAAGTCTTTCGTCCCTCCGGTGAAGTGAAAGTCAAGCGCTTTTGGTTGCCGTCGAATGCGCTGATATATTTGCGGCTGTTAGTGATGAGCGTATCCGCAATCCCGGTCACTTGCTGCCCGGTTATCTGCGTGATCACACGTTTGTGCTGAGCATTCGATTGCAACCCGGAAGGCATTCTCACGGATGTGCTCTTGGCAAGCGGCGCCTGCATGCCAAAACGGGGATCCGGACCCTGCGTTACGGTGCTGATCGTTCCTTCCGGCGAGGTCGTGGTGGTGAGACCGTCAATATTCTCTACCGACACGGTTGCCAGACCCGTGGCGTCGGTATTGGTGCGGCGAACGCCGCCGTTGGCCAATCTTTCGACACGGTACTTACTCTTTTGTCCTTCCGCCGTGACCATTTCAACTTCAAAACCATTGGCCAGCTCGGTGCGAGTAAACGTCTTGAAACCGCCGGCCGGGTCCTCTTCTTTTATCAGCCGGCCGGTCGAGTCATAATCGAAGCGATAGAGATTGTTTTTGGGATCAAACATGCGCCGCATCAGACCCAGAGAGTCATGTTCGAAACTGTAGGTTTCTGTGGCCGGGTTGCGAATGGCGGTGAGAGCATTGGTGGAATCCACCGTGAGCTCGGTGCGCTGCCCAAAAGGGGCCACGATTGCCGTGGGCTTGCCGGTGCTGTCGCGCTCGATTTGTGTGAGCAAGTTGTCGAGATCGCGCACCCCGGTGAGGTTGCCCTGGGTGTCATACTCAAAAGAGTAAAGCGTCACATGCGTAAGCGCATCGGTAGTTTTGCGATGCCGGCCGCTGCGGTCGAAATGATACAGCTCGGCGCCGTCTGCGGAGGGAATTTGAAAGTCGGCAACCTGGCTGCCGGGGTAGGGAGAGTCCAAACGCAGCCGGTACAAGACCGCGCCCTCCTGGCCGCCCGCGCTCGACCGGCTCACGAAATAAAGACTCCGGTCCGGGCCAAACTCCAGGTTGATGGGTTGGCGCACCGGGACCTGGGCGATTAGCTCCTCATCTGGAATCAAACTGGTGCCGATCACACCTACCGCACTGTTCCCGCCAAAAGTCGTGATGATGCCCGCGGGACTGACCGCGCGGATGCGGTTGTTCAGCATGTCGGCAATATAGAACCCGCCCTCGGGAGCGAGAGCGATGTCCATGGGTGTGACCATTGTTGCAGAAGTAGCCGGGCCGCCATCGCCGCTGTACCCAGCCAGCCCATTGCCCGCCGCTGTGGTCAAAATGCCGTCAGGCGTAACGCGGCGGATGCGCTGATTGACGACATTGGCAATATGCACCACACCCTTGGAAGTTACAGCCACTCCGGCCGGAATGCCGATTCCTACGTTGATGGCGACTCCGCTGGCAGGACTGGCTCCTGTCGAACCGTTACCGGCGAAGGTGCTGATGATGCCATCGGGCGTGACCCGGCGCACAACATGCCCGAAGAGCTCGGTGATGTAGACGTTGCCATCCGGATCGACGGCCAAGGCGTCGGCGGTATTGATATGAGCCTGCATGGCCGGCCCGCCGTCACCCTTGTTGGGTGCCGAGGGATTGCCACCGGCAAGTTTGTAGATTTTGCCATTGGGGAAAACCCGCCAAACCATGCCAACACCATTCGTAAAGTTCGGCGTTTGCAACCCCAGCGAAGAGATATAAAGACTGCCTTCCGGACCGAAGGCCAAATCGTAGAGGCGATGCGTGCCAAAGGAAAAATTTCTGGCGCTGTCGCCGTCGACAGTGGAGGTGCCGCCGCCGGCGAAGCGAGTAATTCTACCATCGGCCTCGATTCTGATCACACGCCGGTTGTCAATTACATATAGAAGGCCCTCCGGAGAAATCGCTAAACGTCCTCCGTTTTGGGCGCTGTGCGAAGTATGGACGTTGCTGGGAATGAAGATGTTGCGCGCAGCCGTGCCTTCGGGCGCGTTGGCAATGCTGCCGCCGCCGGCAATTCGCGTGACCACCGCGCCTCGGCCGGCAATGCCTTGTTGGCTGCCGTCACCTTTGAACAGCACTCTGCGGTTGAAGTCGTAAACATGGTGCACGTTAAAGCTCCAGCCGGAGGGGCCAATTGGCGCAGGCGCGGGCGCATTTATGACACCCTGCCGGTCTTGATGCAGTGTGAGCGGCAGGCGGCCTTGCGTACCGGTGATCCGTACGCCATTGCCCTGATATCCGAAGCGGCTGGCTCTGGTATAAACGCCTTGATAGACATAGCCGATATCGGTCGAGATATTTTGTGCCCCGCGTACAACACGGCCATAGGCGTCTTTGCCGTCCCAGGTAAACTTGTGCTCCTGGCCGGCTATGGGTGGGAAAGATTGTGTCAACTTCCGACCGCCCACGTTGATCGTCAGCTCGATGCCGAGTAGCGAAGCGGGCAGAGGGCTGATACTCTGGCTGAGCGGAATGGCGAGCGTGCGCGAGGCGGCATAACCGGCCGTGCGGGCGCTTTGATAGTGAAGCGCGAACGGCGTGCCGGTGATAGGCATGCTTTCACCGAGGTTTTGGTCCTGCACGTCGATTCTCGACCCGCAGATTTGGTCACTTACTACGTCGGCGAAGGGAACCAACGGCTCCATTTGCAATGGAGCACGGGCGTCGTTGGGCGGTGCAATGCCCAAATTCGAATCCCACGCGGAGAAATGTGGGAATTCAGTACGCCATAAGCCTGGTTAATGGAATATGTCAACGCCAGTTGCCGGCGTTCGGCATTAGAGAAGCCGAGCTGAGCCAAAGTGGTGTCGTGATTCGCGCTGCCATTGCCGTCGGTATCGATTAATGCCAGGCTATCGGCTACGCCGGTGATTTTGACGACCAATCCATTTTTGGATGCAATCCATTCGCCCCGTGTGCGATCATAGTATCCTGCAGGCACAATCGTGCCGGCTGGAAAATTGAGGAAGTTCTCAATATAAAATGGCACCGGTGGGTTGAATTGCACTTTGGTCGCGCCGGCGGCCACGGCCTCGTCTGCGGTCAATTCCACACAATACGTATAGGCGCTTGCCGGTGGCAGTTGCGCGGGCATCGCTTGGGGACCGGTTACGCCGACCGTCAACTCCGTGGCGCGAACAGTCAATGTAGAAAGCGGTTGCGTGCTGCTATCTGGGAGAACCATTGTGGCCGTGGTGCCTTGCTCAAACATCAGCGTGGCCTGGCGAGTGCCGTCGTCATCGCTGATGACGCTACCACGCGCCAACTCAATCGGCTCGGAGAAATCGACGATCGTAGCCTGCGGATCCGGTGGAATCATGACCACGGTGTCTGCCGTGACAAAGCTTTCCCGTGGAACCACGACATGACGCTGTGCCGGGATAAAGCCGGTCTTGAGGTAATCCACAGTCAGCGGTCCGCCGCCGTTCACCGCCAGGTCGAACATGCCATCGGCCCGGCTCAAAGTCTGGCCAAACTCAGGATGGTTGAGAATCGTGATTCGCACGCCCGACAATGGCTGACCGGTACGCGTGAGCACATTGTCGCGCAAGACCGACACTCGAATGGGAACGATGGCAGCAGAATCTACGCCGGTTTGAATGGCATTGGGGCCGGTATAAAGAAACGAGGTGGCGGAATACAGTGTGGTGGCAACCGTACTGTCTAAAGCCGGAGCTACTGCGGCCGGGTCGGGAGGCAAACTCGTCCGGGTGACCAGACGAGTGGCGGTGGTATCATTGCCGGCTGCGTCGGTTGCGACTACGGTGATAACGTTCGCACCTTCGACGAGAGGCACGATCGTGGTGAATTCCCCATTACTGCCGAGACTCACCGTAGCGCCGTTGACCGTGACGGTTAGCTCGCTCTCATCGCTGGCGACTCCGCTCACGGTGATGCTTGCCGCGCCGGTGACGGCGCCATCTTGTGGCGAGATGATGGTGAGCACTGGCGGAGTATCATCACCGGGTACAGCAAGACCGCTATCCAAAGCCAATTGCACGCCCACGCCGGCATGCACGTCTTTGCCCCAAAACGCGCCGGTGGCCGTCGTGTTTTGCCGCAGCCAGAGCGTGCCGTTCGGCACGTAGAAATTTGCCAAGACCGTGTTGCTGATTCCTACTTGCGCTGCTTTTGGCGTTGCACTTAAGCTGCCGGAGGATCCATTGATGCCGGCGATATAGAAGATGATATCCGAGGCCTCAATGCTCGCATTTTGCGCCGGACCGACAAAGACCTGCAAGTCCGAATCGAACTTATCGGCCACGCGCACTTCACTGGGAGATGCGAACCGCAGGTTGGTATTGTCCCTGGCATCGATGCTGCGCAGATTGTAAATGCCTCCAGTGAAAAGAATGGTGCCGCCGGCCCTCACCACAATATCGCCATAGTCCCCGGCGGCCAGGGAAATGGAGGCGTTATTGTCCACTTCGATATGCTGCGTTCCTGCGGGTGCCGCGTGAAAAGGCGGCAGGCTCGAGAACAAAGGCAGCTCGAGCGATAAAGTAAAATCGCCGGTGATGTTGCCGCTGTTGGAGAGCTCATTGCAAAAGACGTCACTGGCAACTAGCGCGCCGGATTTTACCCTGATACGATCGGCCTTCAACACAAAACCGGCCGGCGTGGTGGCGCCTATCCCGACCGCAAGCTCGACCTGGGAATCCAAAACCGGGCCCGGGCTTTGGTCGTTGACGCCGGCATTCCCGGAGAGAATATCGGCGTTTTGGTCCAGAAAAACGCTGTTGGTGGCGAAGACGACGTAGCTTTCCTGCCCCGTTGGTGGCAACGGAGGTTGAAACCTTGGGAGGTTGGGCTCGTGTTGAAAAAAAGCAGATTATTGAAAGCAATGAGGAAGCAACCCATGAATCCGCACAGAATAGCGGGGCGAGTTTTGAGGGCGCGCGCCATGTTTTCCTCCATGAATGGACGGGAGGCATAATGCGACAATTGCGAGGTAAATGTCAAGAAGAAACTTGGACTTATCGTAAGCCACCCTGTGGAGAAATGTAGAACAGATTCGCCGCTGTAACCTCAATAATATTTATACCAGGTGCAATCGCCTCCTTCTTCTCGCTTAAATCTTCATTTTTCAGGAAACTAATAGGCGGCGTTGGAAGTCTTATAGGTCGGCGTTTTTACCTGAAAAATTCTGCTTTACATTCCAGCAAAAAATGCCTAATTTTATTACCTTGATAGCGTGCAAACGCTTTTATGAAGCATTTTTCTGCCCTCAATTCTTCTGTTTTATCCGGGTTTAGGTCGTTAGAGATGACAAAAAGAGACATGACTTTTCGCCGCACTTTCCACTTGCTGTTCACGTTGTTGTGCTGCCTGGCTGCCGCGCCCTCCCTGGCACAACGGCAGAGCAGCTTCAAGCTCCTGGGCCTTTCCGTGGAAGGCAACAAGACTGCCGATGGAAATTTCATCAAACTCAGCTCGGGTTTGAATATCGGACAAGTCGTTACCGGCGACGACTTGCAGAATGCCATCAAGCAGCTCTGGGGCCTGGACATGTTTTCCGATATCGCGATCTTGCTGGACCGGCAGGTCGGAGACGGGGTCTATTTGACACTGCGCGTCAGCGAGTTTCCACGCCTGAATAAAATAGAATTGGAAGGGAATGCCAGAGTCAAGAAGAAAGATATCGAGAAGGAGTTGACGTTTTTCAAGGGGCAGATCATCAGCCCGCGTGAGACTGCGCGGACTGAACGCAAGGTACGAAAGCTCTACGAAGACAAAGGATTTTTGCTGGCCGAGATTCAGGCCGAATTGGCTCCGGCCGCCGAGGACCAGGTCAATTTGCTCGTCAAAATTCACGAAGGCAACAAGGTTCAAATCAAGGCCATTGCTTTTCAAGGCAACGCCGCCTTCGACGACGGCGGGCTGCGCAAGCAATTGAAAGGCACCAAGCAGAATGGCCTTTTCGGCGGCGGTGATTTTGACGAGGAAAAGTTCCGCGAAGACAAGGGAAAAGTCGTGGAGTTCTATCGCGAGCACGGCTTCCGCGACGCCGAAGTGTTGCGCGATTCCATTTACTACAGCGCGGATAAGAGGGAGATGTTCATCGACCTCTGGGTGGCAGAGGGCGAAAAGTATTACATCGGGGACATCACCTGGGAAGGCAACAAGCTTTATCCGGACTGGTTCCTGGCGAGCCGCCTGGGTTTTTCCAAAAAGGATGAATTCAACGCCAAGCAATTGCAGGAAGCCGTGGTCGAGCGCCTGGGTAGCATGTACTATGATGCCGGCTATATCTTCGCCACCGTCAACCCGGTCGAGAAGGTTTCCGAAAACAACATCGTGAATTTGCATTTTTTGGTGACCGAGGGCACCGCTGTCACCATCAATCGTATTCAAATCACGGGCAACACCAAGACCAAAGAGAAGGTCATCCGCCGCGAGCTGTTTGTCCGGCCGGGGGACGTTTTCAGCCGTGAAGCGCTGATTCGCAGCCAGCGCGAAGTGTTCGTGCTCAATTATTTTTCCGACGTCAAGCCGGACGTCCGTCCCATCTCCGATGACAAAGTCGATGTTTTGGTCGAAGTTGCGGAAAAGTCCACCGATACTGCGAACATGAGCGCGGGCTGGAGCGAACGCGACAAAATCATCGGTGCGATCGGCGTCGCGATGAATAATTTTATGGGCAAAGGGCAGCGCCTCTCCTTCGATTGGAATTTCGGTAAATACTACCGGTCGTTTCAAATCGGCTTTACGGAACCCTGGCTGTTCGACACGCCCACGCTGGCCAGCTTCAGCATCTTCGACACCAAACGCAGCGCAGTGTCATCTTCCAGCATTGGCTTTGGCCAGACCGCGGGCTTCGACTACTATGCCGGCCGCTCGCAGGGCGGTTCGGTGCGCTTGGGTCGTCGCTTGAGTTGGCCGGATAATTACTTTCGCCTTGACGGGATTTATCGTTTTCAGCGGCAAGAGTACTCGGACGTTGTGCTGCGAACGAATGTGTTTACCTCCAGCTCGATTACAGCCATTTTCAGCCGCAACAGCTTGAACCGTCCTGAGTTCCCGACGGCCGGCTCACAAGTATCGTTGACTTCGGAGCTCGCGGGCGGCCCGTTGTACGGCAACGTCGGTTTTCACAAGCACCAGTTCGACGCCGATTGGTTCCTCCCGACCTTCGGTCAATTTGTTTTGCTCGTCGGCTTCAAGGCCGGTTATCTGGACAAGCTGACCACCGATAGCCAGGTTCCCTATCTAGACTACTTCTATATGGGCGGCGAAGGTTTGAGCAATTCGATCGCGCTGCGCGGGTATGAAGATCCTCTGCGCGTGGCCAATCCTCCTTTGCATCGCACCATGTTGAAATATCAGGCAGAGTTCCGCGTGCCGATTTCCCCGAATCCCACGATTTTCGCGTTGACGTTCGTGGAAGCAGGCAATACCTGGTCGGATCTGGCACACACCAACCCGCGCGATTTGCGGCGCGCCGCAGGCGTGGGCGCGCGCTTGTTCATGCCGCTGCTGGGTATTATCGGATTCGACTATGCCTACGGCTTCGATTACGTCAACCCTATCACCGGCCGGCGCATCGGCCAGTGGAAACCGCATTTTGTGTTCGGGAAGAGTTTCTAGGTTTGCGATGAATAGATTACACGTTACACCTTACACGTTGCTCGTGTAAGGTGTAACGTGTAACGTGTAAGATGTAACCCCAAAAGCATGAGAACAAACATGTATTTCTTATTATCATCATCAAACAAGGAGGTCGGGGTGAGAAAATCACTCTTCGGGATGGGCGTCATCTCGGCAGCGCTGATGGCGTTCGCCTATCCTACCGCGGCGCAGATTAAAATCGGCTACGTGGACTCGCAGAAAATTCTTGAAAGCTATAAAGAAGCGCAGGATGCGCAGAAGCAGTTGGCCGAAGTCAACAAGGGCTGGGAAGATGAAGCTCGTAACATGCAGCGCGAGCTGCAAACCAAGCAGGATGAGCTCGAGTCGCAAGCCTTGCTGCTGAGTGACGAGAAGCGCAAAGAAAAGGAAACCGATTTGCAGAATCTCTATCTGCGCTTTCAACAATTCCAGCAGGAAAAATGGGGCCAGCAAGGCGAGGCGTATAAAAAACAAAATGAGCTGATGAAGCCGATCATTGAAAAAGTGCAAACCGTGATCAAGAAGCTCGGTGCTGACGAGAAATACGACTATATTTTTGACACCATTGCGGGCAACATCGTGTATGCCGGAACCGGCCAGCCGGATCTGACCGCGAAGGTGATCGAGGAGCTGAATAAAGCCGCAGGCGCGACCACCACCAAGAGCGCGGCGACCAAGAGCTCGAGCAACTAGACTTTTGCCTCATCTCGACAGTGCCCTGATCGGCTTTTGTATAGTGCGGAAGCCGAGTCGGGGCATTGTTATAATGAACCCAGCGCAGACTTCTCCCGCTGCGGCGGGATGAATGAAAGACTCCCCGAAACCGGGTAGGCGCTATAGTTACTTTGCGGCCATGAGCCGATTTCACAAGAAACGTTAGCAGGAGGCCGGGTGAAGCTCGCGCCATTGAGCGTAGCGGAAGTCGCAAGACTGACCGAGGGCACAATTGCAGGAGACGCGCACACCCTCATTACCGGGGTGGCGCCCATCACGCAAGCCGGCGCTGGCGATTTGTCCTTTATTGCGCAACCGCGTTATCTGGAACACTTGACGAACACTGCCGCCTCGGCCGTTTTCATTGATCCGAGCAGCACGCCACCCACAGTTGCCCGCCATCTCACGCTGATTCGCGTCGCCAATCCGTATTTCGCCTTTGTACGAATTTTACGGCAGTTTTTGCCGGCGCCAGCCGTGGCGACGGGCGTCGCCGGCACCGCACAAATCGGCATGAACGTGCGCCTGGGAGAGGCCGTCGCGATCGGGCCCTATACGATCATTGCTGATGATTGTGAACTCGAAGATAGAGTGCAAATCGGTGCGCAATGTTACGTGGGCCGGAGCTCGCGCGTCGGCGCGAATACGATCTTGTGCGCGGGCGTGCGCGTCGCGCACGAAGTGCGCATCGGCAAAAACGTGATCATTCAATTCGGCAGCGTCATCGGCTCAGACGGATTCGGTTACGTCCCCTATGACGGCCGCCAGCACAAGATTCCGCACCTCGGCACGGTGGTGCTTGAGGATGACGTCGAGATTGGTGCGAATTGCTGCATCGATCGCGGCACGTTCGGCGAAACCCGCGTCAAGCGCGGAGCAAAACTGGACAACCTGGTGCATGTCGCGCACAACGTTACCATCGGTGAGAATACCGTGATTGCGGCGCAAACCGGGATCTCGGGCAGTACCACCATTGGCAGGGAGGTGACTATTGGCGGCCAGGTCGGTCTTGTCGGGCATATTGAAATAGGCGACCGTGCCATGCTCGGTGCACAAGCCGGTGTGACCAAATCCGTTCCCGCGGGCCTGGTGGTATCGGGGTATCCCGCACGTGAGCATCGTAAGGCCAAACGTGAAGAAGCCTCCCTTCGCCGCCTGCCCCAACTTTTGCAGCGCGTGCGGGTCATTGAAAAAATGTTGAGGATTGACCACAGCGAAGATGGTACCGAGAGCCAACAGACGTCGTGAAAACCTCACGCCTTCGGATGAATGTGGTCCAAGCCTGATCATCCCCACCCTGTGACGCCGCTCCGCTCAGGGTGACCACAAGCTTTATTTTTATATGCTCTGAGAGGGAGATTTGATGTTTGAAGAACAACAAACCATCGCGCAACCCGCGACGATATCCGGTGTGGGGTTGCACACCGGCAACAAAACTACGATAACGTTTCATCCGGCGCCGCCCAATGCCGGCATTTTCTTTCGCCGGCCCGATCTCGAAGGTGCCCCACAAATCAAGGCCGACATCGATCACGTCATTAGTACCGCACGAGGCACGACCATCGGCAAAGGACCAGTGGTCGTGCACACGGTCGAGCACGTGATGGCCGCGATTGCAGGTTTGCGCATCGACAACGTCGTCATCGAGCTGGACAACAACGAGCCACCGGTCTGCGACGGCAGCGCATTGCCATTCGTTCAGGTGCTCAAAGAAGCCGGTACGGTCAAGCAAAGCTCCCCGCGCGATTACCTTGTGATTGAAAAAACCATCGCCTACTCCGACGAAAAAAATGGCGTGGATATCGTGGTGTTTCCGTCCGACGAGTTTCGCATCACCTTTTTGATAGATTATAAAACCCCCAGCGTCGGCACGCAATATACCGCGATCTATTCCCTCAAGGAATTCGAGACCGAGTTTGCCCCGGCGCGCACGTTTTGCTTGCTCTCGGAAGTCGAAGATTTGTACCGCCAAGGC
This sequence comes from bacterium, assembly GCA_050732395.1. Classification (GTDB taxonomy): domain Bacteria; phylum Zhuqueibacterota; class Zhuqueibacteria; order Zhuqueibacterales; family Zhuqueibacteraceae; genus JBIOXB01. The sequence continues at coordinate 59,796 of JBOHQX010000166.1, read as the reverse complement.
TTGATCAAGGGCGGCAGCCTCGACAATGCCGTGGTGTTCACCGACCGGGAGGTCAAAAGCCAGGAAATCGATCACCTCAGTAAGATCTTTGGCCCGCACCTCGATTTGCGCAGCATCGAAAAGAACGGTCATTTGAATCCCGGCGAGCTGCGTTACAAGAACGAGCCGGCGCGCCACAAGGCGCTGGACTTGCTCGGAGATCTCGCACTGCTGGGCGTGCCGCTAAAGGCACACGTACAAGCCGCGCGCTCCGGCCACGCCGCCAACGTCGAGATCGTCAAAAGGATCCGCAAAGAGTATGAAAAAATTCAAATCACTTCGAAATACCAGGGCCGGCACAGCGGCGAATACGTTTTTGACGCGCAAGCGATCCAACGCATCCTGCCGCATCGCTATCCTTTTCTCATGGTGGATCGCATTTTGGATTTGACGCCGCGCGAGCGCGTGGTGGGGATCAAGAACGTCACGTTCAACGAGCCGTTTTTTCAAGGCCACTTTCCCGGACATCCCATTATGCCGGGGGTGCTGCTGATCGAAGCCATGGCGCAAACTGGCGGTATTTTGCTGCTCAACACGCAGGATAATCCCGAAGACAAGCTGGTTTACTTTACCGGCGTGGACAAGGTGAAATTCCGCAAGCCGGTGCGGCCAGGCGATCAGGTGCGCTTCGAGGTGGAAATGCTCAAGTTGCGGCAATCCATTTGTAAAATGTCGGGCAAGGCTTTTGTCGCGAATGAATTGGTGTGCGAAGCGGAATTGTCCGCAGCGGTGGTGGACCGGACGTGAGGACAGCGCCGAATTGGTAGTGTCAAAACTTCAATGAAAATGAGGATGATTGAAATTTGAAAGCGGGCTCAACTTTGTGAAGAAAATTCATCCCACTGCGATCGTTGATCCACAAGCCGAAATCGGCGAAGAGGTCGAGATCGGGCCCTATTGCATTATTGAAGGCAACGTGCGAATCGCCCACGGGTGCCGGCTCAAGCCGCACGTGCATCTGGCCTCGGGCACGCGCCTGGGCGAGCACTGCCAGGTTTTCACTGGTGCGGTGCTGGGCACGGTTCCGCAGGATTTGAAATTCGAGAACGAGGAGACGACACTTGAAATCGGCGACCATACCGTGATTCGGGAATTTGCCACGCTCAACCGCGGTACACACGAGCGCGGCAGGACCACGATCGGCAGCCACTGCCTGCTCATGGCTTATACTCACGTCGCTCACGATTGCGACGTCGGCAATCATTGTATCCTCGCCAATAACGCCACGCTGGCCGGGCATGTGGTGATCGAAGATCACGCCGGCTTCGGCGGCATGGTGCCGGTGCATCAATTCGTGCGCATCGGCAAGCACAGCTTTATCGGCGGCTTCTATCGCGTGGCCAAGGACGTCCCACCTTACATTCTCGCCATGGGTGAGCCGCTGACTTATGCGGGTCTGAATTCGGTGGGCTTGCGGCGTCGCGGTTTCTCCGAAGAAACGCTATCTGTTCTGAAACACACCTACCGCATTATTTTTAAGGGTAGATTGAATGTCAGCCAGGCAGTTCAACGCATTCGCGAAAATGGCACATTGATTCCAGAAGTGCAGGAGGTGTTGGCGTTCATAGAAAAGAGCGAACGGGGGATTATTGGCTAATCGCTCATCCGAAACCCATGCAGTGTCATCCCGCAGGGATCTTGGTTGGTGCGGCATCCAGACCCAGAATAGGCACTTTGGCCGAGTCAACCAAGGTCCCTTCGGGATGACAGAATGAGAATGATGATTTGGCGATTCTTGAACACCGGCTTTGGCCGCGGTGATTACAACATGGCGCTCGACGCCGCCCTGGCGCTCGGCGGTTTTCAAGACCTGCCCACCTTGCGTGTCTTTCGCTGGCGACCTTTTTGCATTTCGCTCGGCTACCATCAAAATGCCGGGGAAATCGACTTGCAAAAATGTGAAGCGGACGGCGTAGACGTGGTGCGGCGGCCGACGGCCGGACGCGCGATTTTGCACGCGGAAGAGTTGACCTACAGCGTTGCTGTTCCCGCCGCGCACGTGTGGTATCAAATGTTGCCGTTGGATTTTTACCGCCGTATCAGCGAAGCGATCGCGTCGGGTTTGCAACTGTTAGGGGCCGGAATTGAGTTTGCGCCGGGCGAAAAGCTTTATCACGATGGCAGGCCGCTGCGCCTGGCCTGTTTTGCCAGCTCTGCGCGCAATGAAATCACCGCCAACGGCAAGAAAGTCGTGGGCAGCGCCCAGCGCCGTTTTCGCGCCGGCGTGCTGCAACACGGTTCAATTCTGCTCCAGCGCGAGCATGAGCGTCTGGTGAAATACCTGGTGGGCACGCCGGCGGAGGTGGCCGCTGAACGCGTTCGTTTGCAGCAGCACACCACCACGCTTGCCGATATTTTGCCGGAGCCAACGAGTTTTGAGGAGGTGATGCGAGCGTTGCGCCAGGGCTTTGAAAAGACGCTGCGTCTCGAATTTGTCGAAGTGGAAGCTCTTTCGGAGGAGATCGAGTGGGCTGGGAGAGGGAGTGAACGCTACCGCATTCACAAACCCAACCAGCAGGAGAAAATTGTATGCACAAGCTTAGAGTCATGTTGATCGCCGCAATGATGGCGTTGATGGTCGTCGCCAGTTACGCGCAGGACAACAACTGGATCAGCGACCAGGATCCCGCTGCGCTCCAACAGGATGAAATCGACAAGCAGATTGAGGCATTATTGGAGTTGTATAATTCGCTGGCGGGCGCGGGTTTCGTCAATACGGCGGAACTGCATCGCATCGGCGGCATCGACCTGCGACTTTCGTTCCTGGGCTCGCCCGTGCCCGAGCAGTTTCGCGACATTATTCCCACGGTCAAAGATCCGCTCGAAGGCGTGGAGTTCACCTCCTATGGCGTGTTGCATGGTAACCTCGGGGTGTTGCCAAGGCTGGAAGTTTATGGCAGGTTTTTTACCTTGCCGGTGCAGGGCGAACCCAAAGGCGGCAACGTCACGCTCATTGGCGGCGGCCTGAAGATTGGTTTGCTGGAAGACAAGCCCGGTTCCCCGGCGCTTGCCGTCATGGGAGGTTATCAAGGCCTTCTTGTGCCAGATAACTTTGATTTCGGCAGCGTGAGCACGTGGAGCTTGAAAGCGTATATCAGTAAATCTCTGCCGGTGATCACGCTTTACGCCGGCGGCGGCGCCGATCGCACGGATTTGAACTTGACCGTCCCCGGCTTGCCGCCTCAAATCGATGAGAGCTACCGCCTGCTCTCTCCGCAAGGAACCGCGGGAGTGACTTTCAAGATCATACCGTTTGTCAAGATCAATGCCGAAGCTAATTTCAGCACTTTTTGGAGCTTCGCGGCGGGCGCGGGCTTGAGCGTGAGATAATACGCTGCGCAGTTTTTCCGGACTATTTTGGTGCCACAACGTTGAGTCAACGGCGCCGTTAGGGATGTCATGCTGAAAGCATCTTCCCAAGCGCTGGGCATAAGCCCCAATCGGACTTTGATACAGTCGCATGTGAAGATTCTTGCGGCATGACATTCGCTTTTTGGGAAATGCGATACTTTATACTATGAAACGGCTGGGAATCTTAGGCTCGACCGGTTCGATCGGCACGAATTGCCTGCAAGTGATTGCGGCTTTGCCGGGCGACTTCGAAATCGAATATCTGGCCACGCACCGCAATGCCCGTCTTTTGCTGGAGCAAGCGCGATGCTTCCGCCCGCGTGCGGCGGCCATTGTGCAGGCGCAGAGTTGGGACGAACAGGAGCGGAAAAATCTGCACTGCGAATTTGCCGCGCTGGGCACGGAGCTGCTGTTCGGAGCGGAAGGATTGGTCGAGCTCGCCGGCCGCGATAGCGTTGACGTCGTGGTCAACGCTATCGTCGGCGCCGCCGGTTTGCCCGCGACGTTGCGCGCATTGGAAATGGGCTTGACCGTCGCGCTGGCGAATAAGGAAACCCTGGTGATCGCAGGCGAATTGGTCACCGCCGCGGCCTCTGCCCACGGCGCGACGCTGATTCCCATTGATAGCGAGCACAGTGCCTTGTGGCAATGCTTGTGCGGCGAGCGGCGTGACTGTATCCAGAAGGTCATCATTACCGCCTCCGGCGGGCCATTTCGCGAATGGCCGGCGGCGGATTTTCACAAAATCACCGTGGCACAGGCGCTCAAGCATCCCAATTGGAGCATGGGCCGCAAGATCACCATCGATTCCGCCACGCTCATGAATAAAGGCTTGGAGGTGATCGAAGCGCGTTGGCTGTTCGATTTGACTTTACAGCAAATCGAAGTGCTGATTCATCCACAGTCGATCATTCATTCGATGGTGGAATTCGTCGACGGCTCGATCAAAGCGCAGCTCGGCCTGCCGGATATGCGCCTGCCTATCCAATACGCCCTCACCTATCCCGAGCGCCGGCCCAATCCCTTTCCGCGCATGGATTTCACGCGCTGGCACACGCTGACCTTTCACGCACCGGAATACGAAAAATTCACCTGCCTGAAGCTGGCCTTGCAAGCGCTGGCAGAAGGCGGTACCGCGCCGGCGGTATTAAATGCGGCCAATGAGGAAGCGGTTCATGCTTTTTTGCATGAGCGCTTACGCTTCCAGCAGATCCCGGAAGTAATTTCTGAGGCCTTGGAACAACACCGAAATGGCCAGCATATCGATCTTGAGTCCTTGCTGGAAGCGGATCGCTGGTCCAGGGACTTTGTGAGAGGAAATGTGCGGGGTTAGACCGTCTTGCTGCCATAAGCAAGAGCGCCGGTTTTTCGTGTTTAGGCGCGTTACGCATCTGTCCAAGGATCGAATCGCCCCGTTTTTTGTTCTTGGGGAACGGATACAATCTGGCGCGTAAAGACAGCTTGCAAAGATCGCGTGAGTGCGCTAAATTCTTAGGAATTTTTGGATAAACCAAGGAGCGTTATGACCACTCTTCTCTCTTTCATTTTCGTTCTGGGCCTGCTCATCTTCATTCATGAGCTGGGCCATTTTCTCGCGGCGAAATGGGCAGGCATTCGTGTGGAGCGCTTTTCGCTGGGCTTTCCGCCGCGCATGATTGGCAAGAAAATTGGCGATACCGACTACTGCATTGGGTGGATTCCCCTGGGGGGGTACGTGAAAATGGCGGGTATGATCGACGAATCCATGGACACCCAGATCGAAGGCAAGCCTGACGAGTTTATGTCGAAACCCATTTGGCAGCGTGCCATCGTCATTGCCGCCGGGCCGTTCATGAATGTGCTGCTCGCTCTGGTTTTTTTTGCCGGACTGACCTATCACTACGGTATCCCTGAAGCCTCGACCGAACCCGTGGTGGGTTCGATATTGCCGGGTTATCCCGCACAAGAAGCCGGCCTGCAAGCCGGCGATCGCGTGCTGCGCATCGACGGGCAAGACGTAGGCTCGTGGGCGGATCTCACCAGTAAAATTCACAGCCGGGCCGACTCCACCGTCAGTATCGAGTGGGAGCGGAATGGCATGAAGATGCAAGCCCTGGTGAAACCCAGGCTCGAGCCGCGCGAAAAAATCGGCCTGATCGGCATCCGCCCGACCGTGATCACGCACGAAGTCGGTCTGGGCGAAGCGGTGAGCGCGGGTATGATGCTCTCCGGGCAATTGACGGTGGAGGTGGGCAAAACGATCTGGCGGCTGTTGCGGGGTGAAGGCTCAAAGGACGATTTCGCCGGCCCGCTGCAAATCATGAAACTCTCCGGCGATTTCGCACGGCAAGGTTTTGCCAAGCTCATGGAGTTTATCGCGATCTTGAGCATGCAGCTCGGTCTGCTGAACATTCTGCCTATTCCGGTGCTCGACGGCGGCCACCTCGTATTCTTGGGATTGGAAGCCGTCATGCGCCGGCCGGTCTCGATCAAAACCCGCGTGGTGGTGCAGCAAATCGGCATGGCGTTGTTGCTGGCGCTGATGGTGTTTATCATTATCAACGACTTTCAAAAAATCAAAATCTGGTAAGGGTGTGAAATTCGCGAAACGAATGGAGCGTTTGGGGACGGAGACCGCGTTCGAAGTGCTGGCCAAAGCACGCAACCTCGAAGCAGAGGGGAAAAGCATCGTGCATTTGGAAATTGGTGAGCCCGATTTCGACACGCCACCTTTTATCGTCGAGGCTGCAGTGCAAGCGTTACGCCGCGGACGCACGCATTATTCACCTGCGCCGGGCATCATGGAACTGCGCCAGGCCATCGCCAAAGAGGTCAATCGTACGCGCGGCATCCAGATCAAGCCCGAAAACGTGATTGTCACACCCGGCGCAAAACCGATCCTGTTTTATGCCTTGCTCGCGTTGATTGAGCCCGGCGACGAGGTGATTTACCCGAATCCCGGCTTTCCGATCTATGAGTCAGTGATCGAATTTTCCGGCGCGCAGGCCGTGCCACTGCAATTGCGAGAGGAGAAGGGTTTCCAATGCGATATTGCCGACTTGGAAAAATTGCTCACGCCTCGCACGCGCATGATCGTGATCAATTCGCCGCAAAACCCGACCGGAGGCATCCTGACGCGCGATAACGTGCGCGCTATTGCCGATATTGCGCGCCGCCGCAATTTGTGGATTCTGAGCGATGAAATTTACAAACAGATCATCTATGACGGCGAACACGCCAGCATCCTCTCTGAGACGGATATTTTGGAGCGCGCGATTTTGCTCGATGGGTTTTCAAAAACCTATGCCATGACGGGCTGGCGCCTGGGCTATGGCGTGATGCCGGAACCGCTGGCGCAACGCCTCGAACGCCTGATGATCAACAGCAATAGCTGTACTGCGACCTTTGTGCAAGATGCGGGTGTTGCCGCACTGCAAGGTTCTGCCGATGAGATCGAAGGCTTCGTCAATGAGTTTCGCCGGCGCCGCGATTTGATGGTGGCGGGGTTGAATGGCATCAACGGCGTGAGCTGCATCGCGCCCGGCGGCGCGTTTTATTGTTTTGCCAACGTCAAGAAGCTGCCGTGGGATTGCAGGAAGCTCTCCGATTACTTGCTCACCGAAGCGGGCGTGGCCGTGCTTTCCGGCACGGCCTTCGGGCAATTCGGCGAGGGTTACATTCGTCTGAGTTACGCTACTTCATCCGAAAACATCCACGAGGGCTTGCGTCGCATGAAAAAGGCCATCGCAGCGCTATGACATTAGAAAAATTATGATCAACTCTTCATCTCCCAAACGCACGGCATTACACCATACCCACGTGGCTCTCGGCGCGAAAATCGTCGAATTCGGCGGTTACCTCATGCCCGTACAATATCGGGGTATCATCGAAGAGCATCACAAAGTGCGAAGTGCAGCCGGAATTTTTGACGTTTCGCACATGGGGCAGTTTGAATTTCGCGGTGCGGGCGCGCTCGCGTTTTTGCAGCGCATGACGATCAATGACGTTTCCAAATTAGAAATCGGACAGGCGCAATATTCCGCTCTGTGTTACCCCGAGGGCGGCATGGTCGATGACGTGATCGTCTATCGGTTGCCGGACCGCTACCTGGCCGTGGTGAATGCCGCCAATTTGCGAAAGGACTGGGACTGGCTGGCACAGCATGCTGATTCCGGCGTCGACTTGCGCGACGCAAGCGCAGCCTCGGGCCTGCTCGCGGTGCAAGGCCGGCATGCCGAGCCCACTTTACAGAAACTGACGCGCGTGCCTCTGCAGGAGATCAAATACTACTGGTGCGTGCAGGCGGAGCTGGCGGGTGTTCCCGCTCTGCTTTCGCGCACCGGCTACACCGGCGAAGACGGTTTCGAGGTGGGATGTGCGTCCGAGCATTTGCAAAGCCTGTGGGAAGCGATCATGGCGGCAGGCGCAGAGTTCGGCCTCGAGCCGATCGGTCTGGGCGCGCGCGACACGCTGCGGCTCGAAATGAAATTCTGCCTCTATGGCAACGACATCGATCAAAATACGAATCCGATCGAAGCAGGCTTGGGGTGGATCACGAAGTTCGACAAGGGTGATTTCATCGGAAAAACGGTATTGGTGCAAACCAAGGCTGCCGGCCCGCAACGCAAGCTGGTTGGCTTTGAAGTGGAGGGCAAAAACATCGCGCGCCACGGATTTGCGATTTTCAAAGAGGGTCAGAAAATCGGCCACGTCACCAGCGGCACGTTCTCGCCGTCTTTGCAAAAGTCCATCGGTCTCGGCTACGTCGCCACCCCGCACAGCGCCGCCGGCACGGAGATGCAAATCGACGTACGCGGACGCATGGCCCCTGCGCGCCTGGTCAAAACGCCTTTCTATCAAAGACCATATTGACAAATTCTGCTTGGAAAAATCAAATATTTTGAGCACTCATTAAGATGACAACAAAACCATTCGGATCACCGCCCAGGCGCTGCTGACACCTCCGGGGCGGTCATTTCTCGAGGTCTGAGCAATTATATGAAAATCTGTGAGTGTTAGGATGGAGTGAAGGAGCATGGCTGAAAAACGCGCGCGCATGAATGAGCGCCAGCGGGAGGAAATCCTGGGCATCCTGCTGATGACGCTGGGCATGTTCGTGCTGTTGAGCTTGATTTCATACGATACGGCGGAAGACCCCCAAGGCATGCAGTTTCTCAAAGTGGAGAATGCCATGGGTGTGGCCGGCGCGTACCTTTCGCATTGGATCATCAAAGTCTTTTTCGGCTATCCCGGCATCGTCGTGCCGTTCCTGTTTATGGCCTGGGGTTGGAATTGCTTCCACGGTGGCTCGCGCGAGAGCATGACGCGTGTGACGTATTACGTGTTGGTTGGCGCACTTTACTTCGCGACGTTTCTGGGGCTGCCACACGCGATGGATCCTCAAACACGGCTCAGCGGCTACACGTATTCCGGCCTGATCGGCGGCTTTATGGCGCACCATCTGCATCTCGTTTTCGGCAGCATCGGCAGCGTGATTGTGCTGCTGGCGGTTGGAGCGGTGCTGCTCGTCTTGACGATGGGTTTGAGCCTCACCGAGGCTGCTTACAAGGCGGTCGACTGGCTCTCGCACTTCCGCGAGCATTGGACAAAATGGAAAGAATCCGTTCCGAATTTTCGCGATCTCGCTTTGCCAGGCGAGAGCCCAATGCGGATAAAGGCCGCTGTAAAATCGGCCTCGAAGCGCCGGGACGCGGGGGACAACAAGGAATTCGAAGAAGAAGCCGCGGTCACCCCTGGGCCTGAGCCTGCTTCAGCGCCCGAACCGACCTGGAAAAGGCTGGCACGCTTGCGCGAAGGCGTTGAGCCGCCGCCGATCGGCGCCATTGCCGCGCCGAACCCAGGACCGGCGGCGCGACCAAGAATGGTTACCGCCGAACCGAATGCTGCTGCGGCGGCCTTGAACAGAGTAGCGTTGCAGGAGGTCGACGATAACGGCCCGCACGGACCGTTCGGCGGAACGGTTCCTGTGAGAGCCGGCCCCAAGGGGGTTGCGACCGGACTCGATCGTTACGTTTTTCCACCGCTGGAGTTGCTGCATGCGACTCACGATGAAGAAAAGGTGCAATCTCGCGAAGAGTTGCTGATCAACAAACGCACGTTAGAAGAGCGCCTGGCCGAGTTTGACGTTTCCGGCGAAGTGCGCGAAATCAATCCCGGGCCGGTGATCACGCGTTACGAATTCGAGCCGGCGCCGGGCATCAAAGTGAGTCGCATCACCGCATTGGCGGATGACTTAGCGCTGGCGATGCGGGCGAAGCGCATTCGTATCGTGGCGCCGATTCCCGGCAAGGCGGCGGTCGGCGTCGAGCTGCCGAACCCGGAGCCGCAAGTGGTGTACTTGCGCCATCTGCTGGAATCCGAGGAATTCCGCGGCTCCAGCTCGCCGCTGACGATCGCGCTCGGCAAGACCATTTCCGGTAAGCCGTACGTCACTTCGCTTGAAAAAATGCCGCACATGTTGATCGCGGGTGCAACCGGATCCGGCAAGAGCGTTTGCTTGAATACCATCATTGCGAGCATTCTGTTCAAAGCCCATCCCAAAGAGGTGCAGTTCGTGCTGGTCGATCCCAAGCGCCTGGAATTGACGAGTTACCGCATGCTGCGCAAGCATCACTTGAGTTATCGCGACGATTTGAACGAAGAAGTGGTGACTTCGCCTCAAAATGCACTCGCCGTCTTGCGCAGCCTGGAATGGGAGATGGAGAATCGGTATAACCTGCTGGCGAGCGTGGGGGTGCGCAATATTGCCGAATACAATACCCGCTTGCGTGAGGGCAAAATCTTTGCGAACGAGGGGACCCTTGCCGGGCCGCTGGAAATCGAAAGCGAGGAGGCGCGCGCGCCGCAGCCGCTGCCGTACATTGTTCTGGTGATCGACGAGCTGGCCGATCTCATGCTCACGGCGGCGAAAGAAGTGGAAGAGCCGATTGCGCGCTTAACGCAACTGGCGCGTGCGGTCGGCATTCATCTCGTCGTGGCCACGCAACGCCCGTCGGTCGATGTCATTACCGGCGTGATTAAAGCGAATTTCCCGGCACGCATGGCCTTTCAAGTCGCTTCGAAGATCGATTCGCGCACGATTTTGGATATGAACGGCGCGGAAAAACTGCTCGGCAACGGCGACATGCTGTTCTTGCCCCCCGGCAGCCCGGAGCCGGTGCGCATTCACGGCGCGTACGTGTCGTCGGATGACATCGAGCGCGCCATCGAGCATATTCGCAATCAGCCGTTCTATGAAAAAGAGCTGTTGCCGGTGCGCGAAGAGAGCGACAGCAACGATGAATTCGGCCCGGCGGCGGACGGCCGTCGTGACGAGTTGTTCAATGAAGCATTGAAATTGGTGGTGCGGCACCAGCAGGGTTCGATTTCTCTGCTGCAGCGCCGCCTGAAAATCGGTTACTCGCGCGCCGCGCGTCTGATCGACGAGCTCGAAGCGGCAGGCGTCGTCGGCGGTTTCGACGGCAGCAAGGCACGCGAAGTTCTCGTGGATGAAACGTATTTGGAACAAATGGGATTGCATGGATGAAGTTGCCATTGCTCTTTCGCACAAATTGTCGCCCGCGCTATTCGCTTTCAGGAGCACGTTTGCTGTTGCTGTTTGCTCTTTTCCTTTTGCCCCTTGCCCTCTGCCCTCCGCTCCAAGCCCAGGAAGATGCCGGCAAAATCATCGCCAAAGTACGATCCACGTACGAGAACTTGCAGTCGCTCACCGCGGATTTTGAAAAGGATTATACCTGGGCCCTGGCCGGAGAAACACAGACGCTGGCGGGAAAGCTTTACCTGAAAAAAGGCGATCGCTATCGCATCGAAACCGACGTGCAAACGATCGTGACCGACGGCAAGACCGTGTGGACTTATTCGCCGGAGAAGTCACAGGTATTCGTCGATCGCCTGGAAAAATCCGAAGAAAATCCGCTGCCGCGCGATTTGCTGGTGAAATACGCGAATGAATTCAAACCGAAATATCTGCGCAGCGAGACCTTGAATGGCAGGGATTGCCATGTGGTGCAGCTTGACGCGCGTAACGAAGACACTTTCGCGCGCAGCGTCACGGTTTGGGTAGACAAGAAAAACTCGGTGGCGATCCAGATCGAGCAGCGTGATTTGAATGACAACGTTACGACGTACCGCTTGAAGAGCTTCGCTCTCAATCCTTCGATAAGCGATCAGCTTTTCACTTTTGCGATTCCCGAGAATACGGAGGTGATCGATTGGAGATGAGGCGTTTCTGTATATTAGAGGTGGCTCAGCCGTAGCGAGTTGAAGACTAGTATACTGTATATTACGGTTTTCACGGGTCTTGCTTTAATTTGGAGCAAGGTGGGGACAGCAGCAAAGGTTCTTAATGGGGCGGATATGAAAACGGATTCTTTTTTTTATCGTTTCTTTTCTGAATTCCCTACCGCGTTCTTTGCCTTGATCGGAGAAGACGAGCAAAAGGCTGAACGTTATGAATTCAATTCTATTGAAGTCAAAGAGCAAGCGTTTCGATTTGATGGTCTATTTTCGCCTGCAACAAATGTAGACTTTGTCTATTTTGTCGAAGCGCAATTCCAGCGAGATGCTGATTTTTACTCGCGTCTCTTTGGAGAGATATTTGTGTATCTTAGGCAGCATCGGCCCGCGAACAATTGGCGGGCCGTCGTTCTCTTTCCCGAAGAAGCAATGGATCCCGGGATTCATCACCACTATCAGGAGTTCTTTGAAAGCGGCAGGCTGCAACGCATTCATGTAAATAAGCTGACAAAGGAACTTATTCAGCGCTTTCCTTTGAGTCTCTTGCAAATCGTTTTGGATTCGGAACAGAATCTCCCTGTGACGGTTAAACAAATAGTCGTACAGATACCACATCAAATTGTTGACGCGAAAGAACAAGAGAAAACAATAACATTGCTCATCAATCTGCTTATGAGCAAGTTTCCGCGAATGTCGCGAAAGGAGATTGAGAAAATGGTAGAGCCTTTGCTTTCAGATGTCAAGAAATCTCGTGCCTACAAGGAGATCGCAGAAGAAATTACCGAACAGGTAACTCTGCAGGTGACTCAACAGGTGACCCAGCAGGTGACCCAGCAGGTGACGCAACAGGTGACGCAACAAAACAAAAGAGAGTTCGCCAAAGCGATGCTCAAGAAGAATATGAATCTTGACCTGATCTCCGAGCTGACTGGCCTCTCGCAAGAAGAAATTCTTGTGCTGGGCCAGCAATTGCATTTTGCCAAGAACTGAAATCGACAGGAATCGCAAGCCAGGAATGCCTCGCGCGAAAAGTGGAAATCGTGTCGAGTATGCCCCGTTGATGTGAGAGCCAGCTTTTCCACAGACACTTGCGGCGAGATTCTGATTCAGCCCCGCCATTGTTTCCTCACGATCGTCCCTGTCTGCGACAAAAACTGTATTATAGATTGCGAATTTGAAATCGCCATCAGTAGACAATCTTGTACGGTTAGAGAAAGTGTTGACCAAACCGATCAAATTGAAATCACAAGCTTGACACATTCTTGGCCATCACGTAATCCTTCTTATATCTTTCCTGCTTTTGAAATTCTATCCTCACATTTTTCGCATTTTCACCTCCTTGCCGGTACATGAAAGCCGATTCATTTCGTGTGAAGTCCGTGCATCGCGATTGTTCTTGCGCCAGGCATGATATTTGAATCTTTTGGGCGCGACACAAACGCTCGATTCCGGAGTCGAAGCGAGAGTTACACGGATTCGTAGCTGGCGTTTGACGCGCCTTTTCCACGGAAGGGAAAGGCCCACGAACCATTGGCCTTCGCGCTAAACTCGACCTCTGCCGCATGCAAACCTGCGGCAGAAATTCATGGTGCAGGCGCGGGCCAAATTAAAATTCTATGGGTGATGTCATGCGACGTGTTGTCCTGCGAGCAGTGTTGCTGCTCCTTTCCGCAGTAGTGTCCTCCTACGATTCTGGTTTTGCCCAAGAAACCGACCCACGCGAAGAACCGCCGGATGGTCCAACCCCGCACCGTGGCGCGCAGTACTTTTTGGGAGCTGCAGACGAATTACTCATGCGTGTGAATATTTGGGGATTCGTTCGCAAGCCCGGCCAGTACATGGTGCCCACCGATACCGATCTCATTTCTTTAATGTCGTTCGCCGGCGGTCCGGTCGAGCAGGCCAAGATCAAATCCATTAAGATTGTGCGTATCAATCCAGCGGAAGTGAAAACCACAGCCGTCGACCGCGGCAGCAACGGAGGCGTCAACCGGAGCATGCCGGAGATGGACGGAGAGGTTTCAAAAAGCAAGATAGAGGCGCAGCGTGTGCTGCAAATAAACGTCAAGGAATATTTGGCAACGGGCAGATCGGAACTCATTCCACCTTTAATGCCGGGCGATACCATCATCGTCGAAGGCTCGGCACTCAATACCGTCAACAAGATTTTGGATTTTGCCTCAAAAATTGCCGTCATCGGCCAGGTCTATTTTTGGATTAGCGTGGCGCAGCGCAATTAGTCATTGCCGCCACGCATGCCGCGTATCTTGGCTGATCGCGAAAGCACACCTGTGTTTGGCTGCTGCAAGACGAGGTCTCCGTCACTATCATCGCAAAGAGAAGTTACGTGCGGGGCGCACACCGTGTGCCGGCCACGCGCAAGGGCGTTTAAGCCCGCCTTAGGGATGCAACAGTAATAGGACGTATACTCATGGAAGAACTGAACGAGCGCCAAGTTTCGTTCAACGACTATCTTAGGATTTTCTATCGTGGTCGTTGGGTGATCGTTACGTCGTTTCTGGTCGTGATGGCGATCACGGCTGGCGTTACCTTCACCACCAAGCCGGAGTACGAAGCCTCGGCCAAGCTGATGATCGAGGACAAGGGGGTCGAGCACGCGCTGTTCGATATCGGCAGCTTCATGAACAAAGAGACGATGATCAACAACCAGGTCGAAATCCTGAATAGCCGCAGCCTGGCCGAAACTGTGATCAATCAGCTTCGTACCTCCGAATTCGCCGACCAATTGGAGATTGTTAATGGCAAGTCGGCGGGCAATGTCAATTTCCTGGCCGGCGCCGGACAATGGGTGCGGGACTTGTTTGGCGCGACCGAATCGGCCGAGGAAGAAGTGACCTTTGACGACATCGTCGAAGATTTGCGCGAGCGTTTGAGTGTGACGCCCATCCGCGATACGGACATGATCGAGATCCGTGTCAGCGCCATGTCGCCGGAAGAAGCGATGTTCATCACCAACGCGCTCGCGAATGCTTATAGCGAGCGTAATCGCCTGAACAGCCAGGAGGAAATCCGGCAGGTCAAAAACTTTCTGGAAAATCAACTGCGCACGGTAGAAAGCCAGTTGGCCCACTCGGAAGATTCGCTAAAATCGTTCAAGCAGTCCGAGAAAGTCGTGGCGATGTCCGACGAGACCCAGGAATTGATCAGAAAACTGGCCGAGTTCGAAGGTCTGTACAATGAAGCGCTGACCGAATACCAATCCAACCAGCAGCGCCTGGCCTACATCGACAAACAACTCGATCTCAATAAAGAAAATTTCGATCTGCAGAATATTTCGACTACGCCGTACTTTGAAAGCTTGAAAAAGCAGATTGGTGAATTTGTCAGCAAGCGCGCACTTTACGTCGCCAACCTGCTCAACAAGGGCGTGTATCGTGAAGATGATCCGCAATTGCGCCAATACGACGAGCAGATCGAGATTTTGAACAAACAATTGCGCGAGGAAATCGCCAAGCTCGCCAAAGCGGAAGTGTTGGATCCGGTGGCGTTGAGCTCGAACTTGGTGGCGCGCAAGATCGAGATCGAGGCGAATTTGCAGGCGTTGCAGCCCAAGCTCGATGCCCTGAAAAACGTCGTGGCGCAATATAACCGCGAGCTGGAAACCTTGCCGGAAAAAAGCCTGCAACTCGCGCGCCTGCAGCGGTCCGCAGCGGTAGATGAAAAAATCTACCTGATGATGAAAGAAAAATTCACCGAAACGCGCATTACCGAAGTCGGCCAGCTCGGCCAGGTGCGCATCATCGATCCTGCCAAAGCACCCAAAATTCCCATCCGGCCCCGGACCAAGCTGAATCTCGTGCTGGGCGCGTTGATCGGGCTGGGCCTGGGCCTGGCGCTCACGTTCCTGATGGAATACATCGACAATACCGTGCGTGCGATCGAAGACATTGAGAAGATCGGCGTGACGGTGCTGGGCTCGATTCCCATGATCACTCAAGAAGAAGCGATCAAGCGCCTGAAAGCTCCGGCTGCGGGCACAAACGGCAAAGCAAATGGTTTCGATACGGAGGAGGCCAAGCTGATGGCGGCGCGCTTGATCACACACTTCGCGCCGAAATCACCGATCTCGGAAGCCTTCCGCACGTTTCGCACAAATCTGCAATACACCAAGCTCGACCGTGAATTGCGAGCGTTGCTGGTGACCAGCCCGGGACCCGGTGAAGGCAAATCGACGGCAGTGTCCAATTTGGCGATCACCATGGCGCAAATGGGCAGCCGCGTATTGCTCATCGACTCTGATTTGCGCCGCCCGGTCTTACATTCGATTTTCAAAGTCGACCGTCGCATCGGCCTTTCCAATGTGCTGGTGGGTCGCGCGAGCATCGAAGAAGCCGTGCGAAAAACGGATATCGAAAATCTTTTCGTCATGCCCTGCGGTACTTTGCCCCCGAATCCCTCGGAATTGCTTGCTTCAAACGCGATGACACGGGCGCTGGAAGAGATGAAGGCGATGTTTGACATCGTCTTGTTTGACAGCCCGCCTATCATCGCCGTCACCGATGCCGCTGTTTTGGGCTCACGCCTCGACGGGGTCATTCTCGTGGTCAAAGCCGGCCAAACCGACCGCGAAGCGGCCTACCGCGCCTACACGCTGTTGAAGAATGTGGGCACGCGTATACTTGGTGCGCTGCTCAACGGCGTGCAGATTGAAAGCATGTACGGCAGCTATTACTACTACTATCACTACTATTACTACGGTAAGGACGGCGAGAAGAAGCGCAAAGGCAAGAGCAAAACTAAGAACAAGAACCATGTCAGCTCGGTGAACTAATATCGGCTAGTAACCGGTAGATGAGTGCAGATTGCTCTAAACGAAAGAGAGATTATGACGCAAGAGCCGATTATCATTGTTTCCGGTCTGCCGCGCTCCGGCACTTCGATGATGATGAAAATGCTCGAAGCCGGCGGCATGCCCGTGCTCACGGACAATTGGCGCAGCGCGGATGAGGACAATCCCAAAGGCTATTACGAATTCGAGCGCGTCAAGCAAATCAAAACCGACCAAACCTGGCTGCCTCATGCTCAGGGCAAAGCCGTGAAGATGATCTCGGAACTGTTGCAATATCTGCCCCCCGGCTATCACTATCGCGTCATTTTCATGCACCGCAAGTTGGAGGAAACGCTGGCGTCGCAGAGGCAAATGCTCCGGCGCCGTGGCGAGCCCTCGGAGGTCATCAGCGACGAAAAAATGGCCGAGCTGTTTCGCAAACATCTCCACAAGCTCGAAGGCTGGCTGGCGACCCAGTCGAATTTCGAGGTGCTGGATGTTCATTACAGCGAGGTGATGTCCAACCCAGGCACACAGGCGACGAAGATCAATGAATTTCTCGGGAACTCGCTCGAGACGGAGCGCATGATGCAGGTCGTGGATCAGAATCTTTATCGACAACGAAAACAAATTTTTAACTCAGGGAAAGGTCTATCAGAATGAACTCGAACAAAGGTTGCACGATTTGGATGACGGGCTTGTCCGGCGCCGGCAAAAGCACAATCACCGGCGAGTTGGTTCCCATGCTGCAGGCGCGCGGCTGCAAAGTCGAAGTGTTGGATGGCGACGTCGTGCGTACGAATCTGAGCAAAGGCCTGGGTTTTTCCAAAGAGGATCGCGACACCAATATTCGCCGGATCGGCTTCGTCTGCCATTTGCTGGCGCGCAACGGTGTGTTTGTGATTTCAGCGGCGATTTCGCCGTATCGCGTCATTCGCGAGGAGAATCGCACATTGATCAAAGATTTTGTCGAAGTCTATGTCAAGGCTTCTTTGGAAACCTGCATTCAGCGCGACGTCAAGGGGCTTTATAAAAAGGCACTGGCCGGCGAGATCAAAGAATTCACTGGCGTCAGTGATCCCTACGAATCGCCGCAGAATCCCGAAGTGGTCTGTGAAACGGAAACAGAGACGCCCAAAGAGTCGGCGGCGAAAATCGTGCGCACGTTGGAAAAGCTCGGTTACCTGTTGCCGGAGAACGCGAACGGCAACGACGGAACGACCGTCACGGAAGGGAAGTTGCTGCAACAACGGCTGCACGATTTGGGCTATGTATGAGCACCTCGAATTTGCAGAGCACACCGGTACCTCCGCGACACACTCGCCCCGGTATGGCGGCCCGGTTACGCCGCCGTCTGCGCCGGGCCGTTCGCACACAGCGCGTCTTCGTGGCTCCGCCTCCTAAAGTGCGCATGGAGCCACCGATTTTCATCATCGGCGTTCATCGTTCTGGCACCACGCTGCTACGCCTGGTGCTGGACAGCCACTCGCGTATCGCGGTACCACGCGAATCCGTGTTTCTGTTGCCGTTGAGTGAGGTTCTCAAAGAAGAAGCCGCCTGGCAGGGCTGGGCAGGGCTTGGATTCGAGGCGGAGCATGTATTCAACAAGCTGCGCGAATTCAGCGATTACTTTTTTGATGCCTACGCGATGGCACGCGGCAAGCCGCGCTGGGCGGACAAGAGCCCGCAGTACGTCGATTGCCTGGATTTCATCGAAAAGCTCTACGGCCCGGCGTGCAAATACCTCTTCATTTACCGTCACGGCTTGGATGTGGCAAATTCCATCGCGCCACGGCAGAATATCAAGCTCGCCAGGCCGCACAAGGAAGCCTGTGGCGACCCATACGTTGGGGCGGCGCGTTATTGGGCGGTGCAGTGCCAGAAAATGCTCGCTTTCGCGAGCGTGCGACGCGAGCGCGTGCTTGGCTTCAAATATGAAGATTTCGTGCAATCGCCGGAACAAGTTGGCCGGCAAATCTGCAGTTTCTTGAATGAGTCTTGGGAGCCACACGTTCTCGAGTTTTACAAGCACGAACATGATATCGGAGGCCTCGAAGATCCGATTGCGTCCGCCAGCAACAGCTTTCAGCCCAGCATGAAGAATTATCTCAAGCTTCCAACCGCGACATTAGAGGCCATGAAACGCGAGGCCGGGGAAATGTTAGAGCGGCTGGGTTATCAGGATTAGTTGGTGAATTTGAGTTTTCTTATTACGAGTAAGGTCAGGTCCAGTCCTTACACGTTACACCATACACGTTACACGTGTAAGGTGTAACGTGTAACAAAAAAGCCAATTTCCCTTTGCCCTTTGTAATGTTCAATTTCCTCAAGAACAAAAAATCTGGAAGAGTTTTCGTCATTTCGATTGACGGTGTTCCCTATGATTTCATGAAGTCCAGCATGGCGAAAGGCGACTTTCCCAATTTCAAAAAGCTGGTGGACGGCGGCTCGTTTCGTCGCATGAATTCCGTGCAGCCGTGCATTTCGTCGGTGGCATGGTCGAGTTACATGACCGGCAAGAATCCGGCGAAGCACAATATTTTTGGGTTCGTTGACAAAAAGCCCGGCAGCTACGAACTATTCGTGCCGACCTCGGTGAACATGAAAAGCGATACGATTTGGGAAATCATGAGCCGTGCGGGGAAACGCGTCTTTGTGATGAATGTGCCGGTGACTTATCCGCCGCGCAAAGTCAACGGCATCATGGTGGGATGCTTTCTGTGCACGCAAATCGAAAAGGTCGCCTATCCCGCGCATGTTTCGCAGGAGCTGAAGCAGATGGGATACAAGATCGACGCAGAAGCCGCGATCGCACGGCAAAGCCTGGATCGCTTTTTGGAAGAATGCCATACGGCGTTGACCAGGCGCGTCGAAGCGCTGTTTCATTACCTGGCGAAAGAGCCGTGGGATTTCTTTCAATGCCACCTCATGGAAACCGATCGCATGAACCACTTCTTTTGGGAACACATGGAGAAGGACGATCCGAAATACGCCAAGGCCTTCCATGATTTCTACAGGCGCGTCGACGAAGTTTTGGGCGAGGTCGACAGCAAGATCGGCGCGGACGCCGATTTGATCGTGCTCTCCGATCACGGCTTCTGCACGATCAAAAAGGAAATCTATTTGAATTGGTATTTGGTTGAAGCCGGCTTGTTGAAATTCAAAAACGCACCGCCGCAGACTTTGGACGATTTACATCCTGAGTCCTTGGGCTATAGCTTGATTCCCGGCCGTGTCTTTGTCAATCTCAAAGGCCGCGAGTCCAAGGGCTCGGTGCTGCCGGAACATTACGAGGCCGCACGTGAGCGGCTCGCGGCAGCCTTGTTGGAGTTTAAAGACCCCGAAACCGGCACCGCCATCATCCGCCAGGTCTTGAAACGTGAGGAAATCTATTCCGGCCAGCACGTCGAGGCCGCGGCGGACTTGATCGCCGTGCCGCACGACGGTTATGATTTGAAAGGCGATCTTCGTAAGGAAGTACACGGCGAAAAAAGCGCGTTGGTGGGAATGCACACCTTCGAGGATTCTCTGCTGTGCATTCGACAACATGAGATCAAGCGGCCGCATAACGAGCTTTGGATCGGCGATTTGGCGCCCACGATTCTGAAAATGATGAACGTGCCGGTTCCAAACGATATGGATGGCGTGGCACTGGTATAATTGACGCACACAATAGGAAGTTTTTGCGCTGCAGCTTTGTATGAACACCGAGGAGACTTCAGGATGAAATTGCTCGTCACCGGTGGCGCCGGTTACGTCGGCTCCGTTTTGATTCCGCGGCTCTTGTCCGCCAAACACCACGTGCGCGTAGTGGATCATTTGATGTACGGCGGCCAGGCCCTTCTTCCTTTCTTCGGCGACCCGCATTTTGAATTCATCAACGGCAATATCCTGGATGAAAGCACCGTGCGCCGGGCGGCCAGAGGCGTGGATGCTATTATCCACTTGGCGGCGATCGTGGGGTATCCGGCGTGCAAGAAGAACGAGCAGCTCGCACACGACGTCAATTACCTCGGCACAAAAATCGTCGAAAAGAGCCGCGATCGCAGCCAGTTGATCTTATTCGCTTCCACCGGCTCCAACTATGGCGCAGTGGTGGGGCAAATGTGCACGGAAGAAACGCCGCTCAATCCGCTCACTATTTACGGCACTACCAAAACCCAGGCCGAGCAGCATCTTTTGAATTCACCCAATACAATTTGCTACCGCTATGCCACGGCCTTTGGCGTGTCTCCGCGCATGCGTCTGGATCTGCTCATCAATGACTTTGTCTACCAGGCCGTCAAAGTCCGCAACCTGATCGTGTATGAGCGCTCCTTTAAGCGTACGTTCATTCACGTCATCGACATGGCACGTAGCTTCCTGTTCGCATTGGAAAACGCCCCCCAAATGACGGGCCAGGTCTACAACGTGGGCTCGGAAACCATGAATTATAGCAAAGAAGACGTCGCCAATCTGCTCAAGAAAAAATTTGATTTCTATTTGCATTACGCCGACGTCGGCAAAGACGAAGATCAACGTAACTATGAAGTCTCCTATGCGAAGATCAATGCGTTAGGTTATCAGACGACGATTTCAATTGAAGACGGCATCAATGAGTTGATCAAAGCGTATCAGGTCATCGACTTGAAGAACCCATATGCCAATGTGTAATGGCACGCTTCGACTTCGACATGCTCTCACCCTACGCCAACGGCATGGCGAAAAACTGGAACGGTGAGGAATTCCCGCTGGCCCACGAACCCGCGCGCGAGGAGGCGGAAAAAATCGAGGTGATTTACCTCTTGGGCTGCGGCCGTAGCGGCTCGACCTTGCTCGACCTCGTGCTCGGCTCGCATCATCGCGTCGCCAGCGTGGGCGAAATCTGGTATCATCACCGGTGGCTGGAGAATAATTTCGAATGCACTTGCGGCGCGCCCTTTGAGTCCTGTGATTTCTGGCAGGCAGTGACCGAGAAATTGCGCGGTTCCCACAACCAGGCCGGGGTCACGCCCGTGCAGAGCCGGCGCGGCAAGGTCAGGGCCTTGCTGCAATTGCTGGCCGGCGGCAAGTTACCTGCGCGCGCGCAAACGCGGGGTTATGCCCTTGCCACGTATCGCTTGTTCAAAGCCGTGCAAGAAGTTTCGCAAAAGCCCGTAATTCTGGATTCATCGAAGAATCCCATGCGCCTGCTGTATTTGGGTGCCTCGGGACTCTTCAAGATTAAAATCATCCATCTCATTCGCGACGGCCGGGCGTACGTCAACTCGACGCGCTGGCCGGTGAAGATGCCGGCACAAGGCGGACAAACGGCGCCGGCGCAAAGCGTCTGGCGCGCAACCTGGCGCTGGCTCTTGACCAATTCACTCAGCAGCCTGATATGCTCGCGGTTGCCCAAGGCAAGCTGGTGCGCGATCAAATACGAAGATTTTGCCAGCGCGCCGGTCGTCGTGATGCAGCGCTTGTGCGAGTTTTTGGATATACAGTACAGCCCTGACCTGTTGGCAGGGGACAAACCGGTGACGCATAACATTTCCGGCAGCCGTTGGCGCTATCAAGCCGGCCGCACAATTCGCCTGGATGAAAAATGGCGCGCCGAGCTGCCGGCGCGCCGCCGCCTGGCATTCACTCTGCTTGCCGGGTGGTTGAATCGCAAATATGGATATAAATGAAGGGCTTACAACAAAACCAAAATATTTCCAACGGATAGAAACAACCCAACAGATAAAAATATCTTGTATCCGTTGGCTTGTTTCTATCCGTTGGCGAAAATCGAGTACTTTCAGTTTTTCATCTAGGTTTGATCTGCTAAGCGACTAGAATTCCACGGAGTAAGGATGAGTTTTTGGAAAAACAAATGCGTGCTGGTGACCGGCGGCGCCGGTTTTCTGGGCAGCCACATCGTCGACCGGCTGAGAAGCGCCGGCGGTGAAATTGTCGTGCCGCGTAAGCAGCAATATGATTTCACGTTGCTGGCAGCCGCAGAGAAGTGCTTCGCGACCTTCCGGCCGCAAATCGTGATTCATTGCGCTGCCTATTATGGCGGCATTTGGATCAACCAGCTCTATCCGGCGCGCATTTATTATGAGAACCTGGTGATGGGCGCGAATCTCATGGAAGCAGCACGCAAGCATGGCGTGGACAAAGTCGTGCAAGTCGGCACTGCGTGTTCTTATCCCGGCTATTTGGAAAACGAGCTGACGGAGAAGGACTTGTGGCAAGGGCTGCCGCATGAAACCGTGGTGAATTACGGCGTGACCAAAAAGGTCATGAATATTCAAGGTGCGGCGTATGCAAAACAATATGGGCTAGCCAGCATTCATCTTATTCTCACGAACCTGTACGGCCCGCGCGACACGTTTCATCCCGACCGTTCACACGTGGCAGCGGCGCTCGTGCGTAAATTCGTCGAAGCCAAATTGCAGAAAGCGGCGACGGTCGAAGTGTGGGGCACCGGCGCGCCAATTCGCGAGTTCCTATACGTCGATGATTGTGCCGAAGGGATTCTGCTGGCGACGGAAAAATACCATGAGCTGGAGCCGATGAACCTCGGCACGGGCGTGGGCACCAGCATTCGAGAGTTAGCGCAGACGATCCAGGCAGCCAGCGGTTATGACGGCGAGATTCTTTGGAACACCGAGAAGCCGGACGGCCAACTCAAAAAAGTTCTGGCCGTGGATAAGATGAAAAAAACGTTGAGCTGGCAGCCGCCGACTCCTGTGCGTGAGGGATTGGCAAAAACAGTCAGGTGGTATGAAGCGAACAAGGCCGAAGCGGATGCCCGGCTTTAGTATCGCTGCGGCACGAGCGGTTGTTCCCGATGGCCAAATGAAAACCTCGGCTCTGGCCAAGAGCAGCGGCGCCGTTTTTCTCAGCACGATCGCCGGCAGAATACTGAATTTCGCCGCGCAGGTGTTGCTTTCGAATGCGCTCGGGCTCAATGCGTTTGGCGCCTTCATGCTCGGGCAATCGATCTTGAATTTTCTCACGGCGTTCAGCCAGGCGGGCTTGCATCAAGCGACGGCCCGCTATCTGGCGATGGGGCGGGCGCAGCAGCGGCCCGAGATCGTGCGTGGCGTGATGCGCTTCGCGGTGCGCCGCGTGATTCTCATTTCTGCAGCGCTTGGCCTCGTTCTCGTGCTGTTGCGCAAGCCCCTGGCGGCGCTGATTTTTCAAAAGCCGGAGGTGGCTACGGTCTTGTTGTGGGCAGGCCTGGTTTTGCCATTTTTGAGCGGATTGACGTGGTTGGGTTTTGCTGTGCGAGGTTTTCGCGCGGCGACGACTGAAGCGATCATCAAGGAAATCGTGCAGCCCGGCGTTTTCCTGGGGATATGCTGCTGCGGTTTCATGATCGGCACGCTTTCATTACCGGGCACTTGGTGGGCATTTCTAGTGAGCGTCATGTCGGCAGCGCTTTACGGGTATATTCACGTTCATCGTGCCATGAAGTTTGTGCCGCAGGCCGTGCCTGATCTCGCGATTGGCAAAGAAATACGCCGGTTTGCGCTTCCCATATGGTGCAACCGCTTGTTCGTCGCGCTCATGAATCAAGGCGACCGCTTGATGATCGGCGCGTTCAGCCAGGTTGCGCAAGTCGGCTTGTATCATGCGGCCTATCGCATTGCCGCTTTCCAGACCATGGCCGTGAGCGCGCTCGTGCCGATGTTCAGCACCGCCATTGCCGAGGCTTTCGCTTGCGAAGATCGCGCCGCGATCATTCATCATTATCGCACGGCCGTGCGTTGGTCGATGTTGGCGACATTACCCTTCTGTCTGGTGTGCATTTCATTTGGCCGCGAGCTCTTGCAATTCTTCGGCAGGGAATTTGAAGCGGCGGCTCCGGTTCTGATGTTCGTGACCGTCGCTGCTTTCGTCGATGCCGCGGTCGGACCCGCTGGGCAGTTTTTGCAGATGATCGGACGCGAGCGATCGGGCCTGGCTCTGGTGATTGCGTCGGCGGTTTTGGCCGTGGGACTGAATCTGATTCTGATTCCAAAATGGGGCGCCGTTGGTGCGGCCATAGGAACGGGTGCCGGCGTCGTGACTTTGAATCTCGGGCGGCTGATTACTCTGCGGCGTTTTCTCGGAGTATTTCCTTATACCTGGCAGACGGCGAAGCTTGTTCTGCTGAGCTTGATGGCGGGAATGCTGGCGTGGCTCGCAACACCGGCCGGCATCCTGGTAAAAGGCGGAACCCTTTTGATTTTTTTTGCGGTAGGGACGATGCTTTTCGGTCTGGAACCGGACGATCGACTGATGCTCCAGAAACTAACGCGGCGACTCATGAAACGAAGTTGAAGGTGTGAATCAAAGTTTGATGCAAAGCATGTCAAACACTCAGCACGAAAACCTCGAAACTGCAGAATGGACTACCGCCCCTCTTTCACGCTCCAAAAGGCTCGCTTTTGGCGGACTGCTGGCGCTCCTGGTTCTGGTCGTGATTGAATTGATCGGCCAACTGGCATATTTTCTTGTGGTCGGTGAGTGGCTGAAGAATCGCGCCGTCTTGCCGATTTATCGCCAAGCGGAAACACCCGGCGAAGCGCACGAGCTGCGCCCAAACGTGAATTTTGAGAATCGCTCGCCGGAATTCAATATCAAGCTCGTGACCAATTCACAAGGGTTTCGTGTCTCGCAGCCGAGCGAAATCACGCCACCTGCCAAACCCGAGCACGAGTACCGGATCATGCTGTTTGGGCCGAGCTTCGCTTTCGGCGCCGGCGTGAATTACGAAGACACGTGGGGAAAGATTCTAGGCGACCTTTTGCAAAGTCATACGGAAAAGAGTGTCAGCGTGATCAACGCCGGTGTGCCTTCGCTGGGGGACTATCATGTTTTGAAACGCGCACAACGCTTGATTCCCGCGTATCATCCGGACCTGGTCGTCTTCATCAAGTACTTTCCCGGTATCACCAAATACCCTCCGGACACTTTGCGATGCACCGCGGACGGTTATTTGGTACCGAACGAACAATACTGGGTTTCATATGTCAAGCAAAGTGCGATCGTCTACTGGCTCTTTCAGATCAAGGGCGCTTTGGGCTCGAGCTCATCACACGAAAAGGAATTTGCTGCGGCAGAAGGAAAGCTGGCGAGTTGGTTTGATTCTCCGCATTACCAGCCCTGGCAAGCCAAATTCATCTCCGAATTCGAGCGCCTGGCAAAAGATGACAGCGCGCGCTTGGTGATGGCTTATGCGCCGGCTCAGTTCGAGGTGCATGAGGATTATCTCGAACGCTGGGGCCATCGTTATGATTTCAAAGGCGAAGCGCTCACGCAATTGAAGACGTTTCATACTTTCATGGGGCAAGCTTTGGAAAACCGGGAGATCCTTTACGTTGATCTTTTACCGGGGATGCTGGCGGCGGCGGCCGATCACAAAACAAAACTGTATTTCTATCTCGATGTGCATTGGAATGCCGCTGGCAACAAAGTGGTGGCGGAGATTTTAGCCAGTGCCATACACCACGCCGGACTGATGGAACCATGACCCGAGCTGACGACACCCGCCGCATTTTTGTTATCGGGCTGGATGGAGGGACGTGGTCGATTCTACGCCCCTTGCTCGAGAGCGGACGCATGCCTCATCTCGCTGCATTGGCGCAAGCGGGCTGCAGCGGCGTGCTGCACTCCACCATTCCGCCGATCACGCCGGCGGCATGGAGCAGTTTCATGACCGGCTGCAATCCCGGCAAGCATGGCATCTTCGACTTTCAAGGCTACGATCGCCAGACCCGCAGCTCATTTTACGTGAACGCCACTTCCCTGCGCGTGCCAACGCTTTGGCACGTGCTGAGCCAGCACGGGAAGCGCGTGGCCGTGGTGGATTTGCCGGTGACCTATCCGCCGCCGGCCGTCAATGGGGTGGTGATCAGCGGTTTGATGACGCCCGGCCGTGAATCGACATTCACGCATCCGGCGGCGCTGCTCACGGAGGTGGAGTTGCAACTCGGGTATGAGTGGCCGTTGCTCAGAGAGGATGATGAGACCTGGGGCAGGCACAAAGCAGTGGCGGAGTTTCTGCGGTTGATGCGACGTTATCTCGACAGCCGTGTGCAGGCGATGCTCTATCTGTTCCAAAAAGAAAAGTGGGACTTCAGTTTTCTGCAATTGCAGTGCGTGGATTTCCTGCAGCACCCTCTATGGAAGTACTTGGACGTTGCGCACCCCGCGTTTCATCCGGATTTGCATAAGGAGGTCGTACGCCAATTCTTTACCCCGTTGGATGAAAGCCTGGGACGCCTGGTGGCAATGGCGCGGTCGGTTTTGGGTGAGGAAGCTCTGATTGTGATTCTTTCGGATCATGGTTTTCAACGGCACAACAAACGCGCCGAGCTGAATCACTGGCTGCACGCCCACGGTTTCCTGGTACCGGCAGAAATCAGCAAGACTTCCTGGAGGAGCTGGGTCGAGCTTGTGCGCAAATTGGACATTTGGAAACTGCGCGGGCAATTGCTCACCAAAACCCAGCGCCATGCACTCGGCCGCGCGGTGCACGCCGGACGCGTCGATGAACGGCGCTCACGTTACTTTGCGGTTAGTGCTTTTTGGGGCTATCTCTACGCCGGACCGCAGGCCACCGCCCGTGATTTCGAGGAATTGGAGCGAGCCTTGCTGGCGTGGAAAGACCCGGAGAACGGGCAGCCGGTCGTGCGACAAGTTTACCGGCGGGAACAATGTTATCATGGCGCTGCCAGTGAGCGCATGCCCGACCTCGTGGTTGAGCCCATGCCGGGATACACGTTCGCTTCCAAAACATATTTTCGAGAGGGCCGTTTGCTGCATCCAGTGACGGAAGATGACTTTCATACGGGAACGCACGCGAGCGAAGGCATGTTTGTCGTGGCCGGTGCCGGTGTCCAGCGCTCGCAGCTATGCCAAGGGCCGGAAGCGAGCTTGCAAGATCTGATGCCCACCTTGTTGCATTGGATGGGTCTGCCGGTTCCGGAGTATTGCGATGGCCGCGTGGCCAGCGCGTGGTTCAAACCAGATTTCTCGGCCAGAATCTCATACGATGGAACCGCCGCCGTCGCGTCCGAAGAAGTGCGGTTTTCATCCGAAGAGCAAAGCGCGATCGAGCGTCGCTTGCAGATGTTAGGATATGTGTGAGTGATGAAACCTCATGTAATTCACATCGGCATTGGCTTTGGGAAAGTGGGGAGAGAGGCGTTGTACGGCATTCTCAAAATGGCTTTCTGCATTGGTTTGGGCGCCAGCCACACCCTGGCCCAAACGCGCAATTACGGTTATGCGCCTGAAATTGGCACGGCAAAGAAGGAGTTTACCTTCGCCGTTTGGGGCGATCCTCAAGTGGCGCTTTATGCGCCGGGCACGAGGCTCGGCAGCGAGGAGAATAAGCGCATCTATGAACAGGTTGTGCCGCGCCTGCAGCAGGCCGTGCAATTGACGAACGAGTTGCGTCCGGAATTTGTCGTCACGCTGGGCGACAACATTCACAATTTGGGCGAATGGGAAAATTTCAAGCTGTTCGTCGATAGCGTCAAGCCTCTCCAAATGCCGATTTATTTGCTCATGGGCAATCACGATCACGTTCCCGCCGCCGACACCCTGGCCGGTAATCCCATTCAGAATCGTGAATTTGCCAATTTCATTTGGGCGCAAAAACAACTCAACGGCCTGGAGCTGGTGACCTACTCGTTTGACGCAGGCGACTGGCACCTGGTGATGTTCTCGCAGCCGGGCGGCGTCGGCTATGGCGTGGATCAATACCTGGAAGACCACCCGGAGTTTTATGCCTGGCTCGAAGCCGACCTGCTGGACAACCAGCATCGCCCGACGATGTTCTTTACCCACCATCCGTTGCTGCCCGTTGGGCGCGCCCATTTTGAGATTTACGGCCCGGGTGCCGCCCATCGCGCCAGGCTGGCCGGACTCCTCACGCGTTACGGCAACGTCAAATACGCCTTCTTCGGCCACGTGCACAACACTGTGGCGTCGCTGCCTCTGATTTCGTGGCGCTACAAAGGCACGGCCTTCATCCAACTGCCGAATGCGGCGCACAGTACCCGCAGCCATGACTATCTCGAGTATGCTCACTCTTCACAGGGCGCCTGCGTGGTCAAGCTGAATCATGCACTCTGCGAGCGGATTACGTTTCATACACTGGCTGGCGAATCAATCGAGATTCGCCCCGAAGATTTTCCCGAATATGACGACGCGGTGTACGGCTATCTCACTCCGGA
Source organism: bacterium (assembly GCA_050732395.1). Taxonomy (GTDB): domain Bacteria; phylum Zhuqueibacterota; class Zhuqueibacteria; order Zhuqueibacterales; family Zhuqueibacteraceae; genus JBIOXB01. The sequence goes on along the minus strand of JBOHQX010000166.1, from coordinate 31,200 downwards.
GTGGGCACTGCCGGCGCAGACCAATTTGTTGAACGGCGATTTTGAGGCGCCCTTGGCCGGCAGTTGGTTCAGCAATCATCTGCTGCCCTATGAACAATCGCCGCAGCAAAAAAGACTTTTGCAGGCGGGCGATGCCGCATCCGGCGACCAATCTCTCTACCTGCACACGCGGAGCGTTATACAACCGGAGAACTCGCATAGTTATTTGACCGCCACGGTGCGCCAGGCGGTGCACATGCCGCCCTCTGAACAATGGCCGGTGTTGCGGTTGCGATACAAGATCGCGTCCGCGACTTATCGCCATCCCGAAGCAGGCAATGCGTTCATCGAAATCGCCGGCTACAAAGACGGTGAGCGCATACGGGAATTTGGTCTGGGCTATGGCCTGGGTCGCACGTACTCGGAATTCGGTATGCGAGGTGCATTTGCGAGCGTCAAAATCGAGCCGGCGCTGGATCAGTGGCAGGAATTGGTGTTGTATCCGCGCAGCGATCTCGAGCGGTATCTTCCCAACATGAGCTGGCGGAGTCTTGCCGGAAGCAATCTGGTGATTACACTCGGCGTGTGGAATGAGAATTACACGCCGGACAGTGTTGCCACGGAAATCGGTGTGGCTTTTGATCGGGTCGAGTGGTTCACCGTTCTTGACCCGACCCCGCCGACGCCGGAAGTGGCTGGTCATGGCGGTGCGATTCCGAGCCGGGTAGAGCTCTCTCAAAATTATCCCAATCCCTTTAATCCCAGTACCGCGTTTTTCTATTCCGTGCCGGAGAACGATTGGGTGAGTTTGAAAATTTATGACGTCAGAGGCGGCCTCATCGCCACTCTGTATGACGGCGCAGCCACGATCGGCACACACCAGATTATGTGGCGGCCTTCGCGGCAGATGTCTGCCGGTATTTATTGGGTAGTGCTGCGCGCCCGCAACGGCCTCCAGGCCGGCGAGCAAGTGCGCACGCGGAAAGTGCTCCTCTTGAAATAATGATTGAAGCCAGAACAAAAGAATCCGCCACACCTGCTGGGCCTCGACGCACTCGTGGGCGACGGCCGAACGATCTGAGGATGGCTTTGATCTCGTTGCCGCCGCCCGGTGGTATTGCCTACTACGGTGCTTTGCTGGCGAACGCGTTGGCACGCCAGGGGCATACCATGCTCGTCGTTACCGAGGGCATGCGGGGCTTTGATTTTGACCGGCATCTGCAGGTCGCTTGTGTCCGCAAGCGCAGCCTCGCCTCCTTGCCACACCCTGCGGCCTATCGTGAAATTGTACAACAGGTACGCTCTTTTGCGCCGCATGTGGTGCACGATACGGCCGGCAACGCCTTTAAGTGGAGCTTTGGATTGTGGCCTTTGTTGGCGCGCGAGTGGCCGCTCTTGATCACCGAGCACGATCCCCGGCCGCATCCGGGCATGGGCGGACTTTTCGCGCAGTTTACGCGGCTGATCGCGAGGCGCGCCGCGCGTCACTTTATCGTGCACGGTCGCAACTGCCGGCAAGCGTTGCTGGACACGGGGGTAAGGGCGGATAAAATTTCAATCAATCGGCACGGTATTTTTGAGACCTACGATCACAAGCGCCATGCCGGCGTGCAAGAAGACAAACATGCCGTGCTTTTTTTTGGCGAGCTGCGGCCCAATAAAGGCATTTACCGCTTGCTGGACATTGCGCGTCGCGTGCGCGCCGCCGTGCCGCAGGTCAAATTCATCGTTGCCGGGCGGCGCACGCGCCTGCCTTCGGCGCGCGCACGCAGAAAGGTGGCGCGCACGGTGGCGGCCTGGCGGGTGGAAACGGGGTTCGAAGTCCATGAGCGTTATATTCCCGACGAGGAAGTGGAGATCTTGATGCGGCGTTGCGCACTGGTGATTCTCCCATATGAAGAAGCCAGCCAGACCGGCGTCTTGCCAGTGGCCTTTGCTTTCGGCAAACCGGTGGTGGCATACGACGTCGGAGACCTGGGCGAGAGTATCGTCCCTGATGAAACGAGTGTGTTGGTGCGGGCGGCGGACGAAGACGCATTTGCTCGAGCGATTACCGTTTTGATCCTGGACCCGGAGCGCCGGCACACCCTCGGGCGCCGGGCTCAGGCTTGGGCGCGAGAGGAGCTTGCCTGGGAGGCCATCGCGCAGCGCACCATGGTGGATTACGAGCGTTTGCTCGCGCCCTCAACCGAGCTGGATGGTCATGGAAAGAAAACTTGAGACATTATTATACCTGTCGTTTTTTGCATCGATGATGGCGCCGTTGTCCCTGGAAGTCGCGCCCAGCTTCAAGATTTATGCTTTCGATTTTCCATTGGCTCTGATGTATGCGATTTTTTTCACTCGGGTGTGCATGCACCGCATACGGTTGCACTTTGAGAGCTTCGATTTGCTGTTCCTGCTTTTTTTTATCTGGATTACAATCTGCGCCTTTCAAGGGAGAGATTTCGCCACCAGCCTGGAGTGGATTTTCTACTGGCTGCGCGCCTATCTCATCATTTTTTACATGCGCCATCACTTCGGCGTCTCGATTTCTGAAAGATTGTTTCTCTTCGCTATCGGGCTCTGTTTGATCGTAGAGCCGCTTTTGGCGGTTGTCCAAACCATCACGCAGTCCAGCATTGGTGTCGTGCAGCAGTATTTCGGCGTTTTGAAAACGCATCAATCCAATTGGAATTTCGAAGGCGGCATTGTCACCCGGGCACAGGGTACGTTTGTGCACACGAATTTCTTCGCCAACTGGTTGATCATGTTGATGCCTTTCCTGCAAGCGAATTGGAGCAACCATGCGAACAAAACCCGCAGTTCGTACGTGCTCTGGTGGCTGTTCTGTCTGGTTGCATTGATTTTGACGCTTTCACGCGCGAGCTGGGGAGCATTTGCCATCGGATTTGCCACCTTGCTGTTCGCGGAAACCCGCTACCGCACCTCCTCCGCGCGCAAACGCAAATGGGCCGTGTATCTGGGAGCGCCGCTTATTCTTTTTGCCCTGGCCTTCACGTTTTATGGTGAGAGAATGGAGCTCATCGGCAGAGCCGCCTGGGCGCGCACCGAGCGCATTTTTGACGACCGTAGCTCGAGTCTGCGCTCCGACTTGACCGACGCGGCTTTTGTCGTGATGTATAAGCACCCTTATATGGGTGTGGGCATGGGTAACTCGAACGAAATCATTCATGCCAGCAATACTTTCATTCCGGACCGCTTTCGTGCGACGGTGCACAATATTTATTTGATCGTGGCAACGGAAAACGGTTTGATCGGCGCATTTCTGTTCCTGCTGATTCTGTGGTGGCCTCTGCGACGGATTCTGCGCCTCTTGCGCGCGGGCGCCGCGGAGCGATTTCGCGAGAGCGGCAATGTTGCCATCGGCTTTCTCTCCTGCTTCGTGAGCTTATATTTTGCGATGCTCTGGTACGTCGGCATGTTCCACGAATCCGAGTTTCCTTTGATCATGACGTTGATTGGCACGGCCCTGGGGTTAAGCCGGACAATGCAGCGCCGTCTGCAGGCCGCCAAGGCCATGGCGCCGGCACCGGTAGAATTTCCAAAGTCAACGTCACGCTCACGCGTCGGACACGTGCACGCGTAGAGAGCGGTATTCTTGCTTGGGCATTTGAGATGAACTTTGCACTTCCGCACAACACTGACGCAGCTCCGGCTTCTCGTCCGGAGAATTTCGCCGATGCAGGGCATGCCGTTTCGGCGCCTGCGCGTCCGATCTTCATTGTGGGCAGTGGGCGTTCCGGCACGACAATTCTCTATCAGATGTTGTGCGGCCATCCCGATTTGTCATGGTTTTCAAATTACAACGAAAGATGGCCGGAATCTTTTGCCATGGCCGCACTTTCAAGGCTCTATAATATTGCCGCGTTGAGAGCGTGGCGCGGCAAAGGCCTCCCCATGCCCTCGGAAGCATACCGTGTTTGGGATTGGGTGAGGCCGGTACACGACAGCCCGTGCGACCCGCCGTTGCACGGCGGCGACGCCACGCCGGCGGAGCGCGATCGTGCCACGGCCGCGATACAACGCGTCATGTTTTATCAGCGCAAATCGCGTTTCGTCAACAAGAACACCCGCAATACCCGCCGCCTGCCATATCTGAATGAATTGTTTGGTGACGCCTTGTTTATTCATGTCATTCGTGATCCGCGCGCGGCTATTGCTTCATTTCTAAATGTGCCTTGGTGGCCGGATTTGCGCGTTTGGTGCGCGGGGAATCTCACGCCCAAGCAGTGGTCCGCTCAAGGCCGCGATCCCGTGCTGCTGGCGGCAGAGTTATGGCGCGCGGAAGTGCAGGCGGCTTTGGCAGCCAGGGCGATGCTGGAGCAACAGCGCTATTTGGAAGTTCGATATGAAGATTTCATTCAGAAGCCGCAGCAGGTTTTGGCGCACATTGCGAGCTTTTGTGCTCTGCGCTGGACCGGCAGCTTTGAGCGCTTTCTCGACAGCTTCGAGCTCGAGAACCGCAATTTCAAGTTCAAGAAACAATTCAGCGCGACGCAGAACGCGCACATTGTGAAACTGGTCGCCGGCCTGGCAGAGCAATTGCAGTATGAGCTGAGGTGAAACGCCGTAACCAGAGGGATGGTCAACGATTCACGCATGACTCTTCACGTTGTACGGAAGACGTGGGAGGTGAGACGTGAGAGGTATTGTGTAGGAAGAGTTTTGTCTTGAATTTAACTTGCTCATCGCAGATGGTGGAAGCGCGAAAAAATGATCGCGGTGAAACAAATAAGCGCCGCATCTTGTTTTATACCTCCAGCTTCTCAGGCCAAAGCGGTGCGACCCATTGCATGATGCGCACGGCGCAGACGCTGGCGCAATTGAACGGCAAGCTGATTTGTCTCGCTTTGCCGGCCCGTGATCAAAGCGAAATTGAAAAATTCTCAGCCGCGGCCGCGGCGTTTGCCGCCGTCCATTTCAATCCGGGCGCATACAAGCTCTCGAAGCGGCGCAATCCGTTTTACTACCTAAAGTATGTTTGCGACAGCGCGCGGGGCATCGCCGCGATGTATATGTGGTTGCGCCGCCATCCGGTCGACATCGTGCATGCCAATGATTTGCTCGACTTTCACGGCGCGATTGCCGGGTGGCTGGCGGGAAGCAAAGTCGTCTGGCATCTGCGCACGGTGCGGTCACGACTTGTTGTCGGACCGTTTTTATGGATTATGCGCGCATTATCGACGCGAATTCTGGCGGTTTCCCGGGACACCGCGCGCAAAATGTTGGGTGATTCTCAACAGAAAGTCGCCGTGGTGTATGACAGCCCGCCGGACGCGGACGTCTTTGATCCTGCAAAATATCCGCGTGCCGCCCAGCAGCGCTTGCGCGCTGCGCTGGGAATTCAGGACAATGAATTTGTCATCGGCATGGTCGGCAAACTCGTCCGCTTGAAAGGGCATGAGGCCTTTTTGCGCGCCTGCCAGCGGCTCCTGAAGCTGCAGCCGCACTGCAAGTTTATAATCGTCGGCGGCCCGGTACCGGGGCACGAGCAGTATGAACGCTCGCTCAGAGGCCTGGCCGGCGAGCTGGGTCTGTCTTCGCGCTTGATCATGACCGGTTTTCGCGCGGACGTGCCGGCATTGATCGCAATTTTCGACGTGATGCTGCAGTTGTCGATTTTTGACGATCCATTTCCGGGTGTGGTGTTGCAAGGCATGGCCATGGAAAAAACGGTGGCGGCCAGTAACCGCGGCGGCGTGCTCGAGCAGATTGAGGACGGCGTCACGGGCATCCTGGTCGATCCGCACGATGCTGCCGGCGTGGCGCAGCGCCTGTCGGAGTTGTTGGAGAATGCACCTGGACGCCAGCGCCTCGGCACTGCGGCGCGGCGCGCAGTGTATCACAAGTTCAAGGACGACGCGGTGATCATCAATGCCATCTATGATTCACTCTTGAACGAAGTCAGGGAAACAGCCTCGGTATGAATGATTCCAACGCGTTGAAGATCATGGTCGTCGGCCTTGACGGTGCGACCTGGCGTATCCTCGATCCCATGATGCGCGCCGGCAGGCTGCCGAATTTGCAGAAGCTGGTGCGTACCGGAAGCGCGGGCATCTTGAAATCAATCGAGCCCATGGTTTCGCCGACGATCTGGACGAGCATCGCCTCGGGAAAACTCCCCGAAAAACACGGCGTGTGGGATTTCGTGGTGGCCTCGCACAGCGTGCGCTGCAAGCGCATTTGGGACATGGCCACCGAGCGCGGCTTGCGCGTGGGCTTGTGTGGTTACATGGTGACCTGGCCCCCGCCGGCCGTGAATGGCTTCGTGATTCCGGGCTCTTTTTCGCGCGGCGTGGAAACCCATCCCGGCTCTTTGCAAGCCATTCGTGAATTGGACGTGATGCAGCGCTCCGAGCACAGAAAATCCTGGCCTCGACTGCTGCAGTTGGCGTGGCATTGCCATCGCCTCGGGGTGCGGTTTGGCTCCCTGGCGGAGGCGGCGGTGGTGCTCGCGCGCCTCAAAGCCAACAAGAATTTCTTGTCGAAATTCTTTGCCACGCGCAAGCTCGGTGCGCAATTCTACACCGACGTCTTCGTGCAACAGGTGCGGCGCTTTCACCCGCATCTGGCCATGTACGTCAACATGCTGATCGACGCCACTTCGCATAATTTTTGGAAGTTCATGGAGCCGGAGGGCTTCGCCGACGTCAAGCCTGAGGAAATCGTCAAGTATCGGCACGTGGTGCATGCCGCCTACGAAAGCGCAGATGCGGCTCTGGGTTACATTCTCGATCGTGCCGTGGATGACCGCACCGTCGTGATGGTGCTTTCCGATCATGGCTTTCAATCCGTGCCCGAAGCGCAAGGCCGCACGCCTGACCGCACCGTACGCATTTTGCCGGAGATGGTTATGAAAATCCTGGGCTGGGACGGCGCAAGGACACGCACCTTCAACATTCGCGGCGCGACGTATTTTCGCGATCGCGAAGAAAATGTGCAACGCCTGCAACAAATGGAGAGCGACTTGCGCGGCATTTGCCTGGCAGGTTCGGAAGCGCCTTTATTCGACGTGAGCCGTGATCTTTCCGGCAATCTGGAAATTCGTCTGCGCCATGACGTCGATCAGATCGATGATCTCGCCGTGAGGCTACCGAATCATCGCGTCATTGCCGCCAATAAGATCATTGAAGGCGATACCAGCGGCATTTCCGGCGACCACCACCCCGAAGGCGTGCTGATCGTTGCCGGTCCGGGTATTCGCCGAGGATATCGCCTCGAAAACGCCAGCGTGCTGGATATCACGCCGACTCTCCTGGCGTTGCTCGACTTGCCCGTTGGCAAGGATATGGACGGCCGCGTGTTGCAAGAGATCTTTGAAGAAAAAAGTCGGACTGGAAGTGAGGTGCGATCCATCGAAACCTGGGAAGACGCCGCTTGGCAATATGAGAATGACGCCGAGGCCGCCACCGAAGAGTTGAAAGATCATTTGCGGAGTTTGGGGTATCTTTAAGGTAGACATATTTTATGAAACCGAATTTTAGCCGGCAGCAAGACCGGCAGCGCCCAAGGTCATTCATTTTGTTTCATGCGCTCGGAGGGGTGGTTTTCATTGCCGCTTTGCTGGGGCTGACATTGCGCGACCCGCAAGGCGCAGCCAGCGTGCAAGCTTTCGTGACGCCCAATATCATGACGGTGCGCATGCCGGCAACCATAGACGTGTCTTTCGTGCTGTATTCGGAAGGCATGTTCAGTGGTGGAGGGTTTAAAATACGACTGCCCAAAGGCTTCGAACGCCCTCAAGCGGACGACCCGGAATTGCCGAATTACGTTGCCGTGCGCACCTCCAATCCGAGCGCCCGGATGCGCATTGCCAATATCGATCGCGCCGACGTGCAAGTGCCCTGGCCGGTCGACAACAACGCGTGGGTGCTGACGGCCTTGTTGGAAGAATTCGCTTTGCAGCGCGGCGACACGATTCACGTCGTGTTTGGTGCCCACGCCAACGGCGGGCGAGCGAATGCCCCCAGCCGCAATTATAGTGACACCGTTTTGGTCGCTTGTGATTTGAAGGGCGAGGGCAGTTACCAAGTATTGGCGCCCAGCCCCACCATCACCATTTTGGCGCGCCCGCCTTATCGCCTGGTCGCATTCTTGCCCAGCACGATGAAGCCTGGACAAAGGGCTGAATTGAAACTGGTGGTGACGGATGAGTATCACAATCTCGCGTTGCCGTTTGAAGGGACGATAGAGATTGCCTCGACGGATGCTTCCGCCTCCTTCCCGGCGCAAGCGGAATTCACGGCCGAAGACAGCAGTCGCAAAGTTATCGAAGTGGCATTCAACACGCCAGGCGTACAATACATGCAACTGCGCGCGCTCCAGCGCAGCCCGGATTCGCTTTGGCAAGTTTATGCCAATCCGGTTGAAGTGGTGACCGATACGCTGCCGTATCGTGTCTTTTGGGGCGATTTGCACAGCCATTCGCGTTTCAGCTACGACGGCTACGGCAGCGATCCGTTCATCAGAGCGCGCGACCTCGCGGGCCTCGATTTTTATGCCTTGACCGAACATACCTCATTCTTCGCCCAGCGCAATGCCGGCCTGACGGCGGCGGAATGGGAGGCGGTCAAGCGCAGCGTTGTTCGATTTCACGCACCGGGCAAATTCGTCACGATTCCCGCTTACGAATTCAGCGCGAAGGCGCCCTCCGGGCACCACAACGTTTATTTTAATGCGCACGACCAAATCGTGCCGTACATACCGTTGTTCCGCAACGAGGACTATTATCAAATCCAAAAAGTTTGGGAGGTGCAGCGCGAGGTTTTACCGCCGGGCGTGGAGATGATCACGGTGCCGCACCACACCGGCATCATTTGGAACGAGTTCATAGAGGGCGCTTCTCCGCAGGTCAGTTTTGGCCTGGGTTTCTCAAATTTCAAATTGCGCCCACAAATCGAGATCTACTCCGGCCACGGCTTGAGCGAATCCTACGATCCGCAGCACCGGCTCTCATACAAATCGTTGAACGGCCCGGGTGTCAAAGGGCTTGCCGACGGGCCGCATTACGCTCAAGACGCCTGGGCGGCGGGCGAGAGATTGGGCGTCATTGCGTCCAGCGATGATCACAGCTCGCGGCCCGGCTTGCCATACTACGGTTTGGCGGCGATTTATGCCAAGGAATTGACGCGAGAGGCGATTTTTGACGCGCTCAAGCAGCGCCGCACGTACGGCACCACCGGCCAGCGCATCTTATTGCATTTCGAGATCGACGGTCATTTGATGGGTGCGTCGATTGTACAAAAAACCCCGCACTATCCCCACATCAACGTGGCCGTGCACGGCACAGATGAGCTGGATTTTGTGGAAGTCTTGTGTTGGAACAAACGCCAACGCCAATTCGCCAACGGCCACCCGCTTTTCGCCACACTGTATCGCGAGAATGGCAACGGCAAGCATGCGTCGTTTCAGGTGGTGGATAGCTCTTATACCGGCTCCTCGATTTACTACGTTCGGGTCAAGCAGAAGAAAGATCTCAGTGCTCCACGCCAATTCATCGGCCGCGAGGTGTGGGCCTGGTCGAGCCCGATTTGGATGGAGGAGACGCCGTCGCTCGATACCAGCGACACCAAAGCCGTGCCGCGCAGCCTGGAATTGTCGCCGAATTATCCCAATCCCTTCAGGCGAGCCACGATCATGCGCTATTACTTGCCGCAGCCTGGCCGTGTGCAGGCTTCCTTATATAATACGCTCGGCCAGCTCGTAGAAGTCCTCGTCGACGACGTGCGGAGGGAAGGTTGGCATGGCTTCAGAATTGCAAATCGCGATCTGTCACCCGGAATCTATTTCGTGCGCCTGGAGGCTGCTGGCCAGATCGCCACTCAGAAAATTGTGATGGTGAAGTAGGGCAAGATCATTGGTATATGGCTCATATCGCCAAAATCCGGCTAGGAGCGATCCTGCTGTTATTGAGTGTCTTTATCGCGCTGGGTCTGACGCCGCGTGGCAGGGCACCGCGTGTGCGCGTGCTTTTATCACCGGAGATCACCACCTCCGGCATTCCTGGTACTTACCGCGTGTCATTTGTAATTGATGAAGACAGTCTATCTGCTGGCGGCGGCTTCAAAGTTCGCTTTGTGAAAGGATTCACCAAGCCGCAAACTTCTAATCCCTATTATGCGGGATATGTAACGGCACAAGCTTCCAATCCTGGGGCTGTTCTTGCGATCACGCAAATCGTCGAAGACGACTCGGCGATCGCATGGCCGGTCGACCGTAATGCCTGGGTGTTAACCGCAATTGTAGGCCGGCAGGCGCTTGTCCGCGGCGACACGGTTCATATTACCTATGGTGCAAACCCAGAACAAGGTGTGATGCCCGGTCTGGTTTCTGCATTCACCGACACGGTGCGGGTGGCATGCGACTTTCACGGCCGGGGGAATTATGAAGAGATTGGACCTGCGCCGGTTCTCACCATCCTGCCGGGGCCGCCACGCTGGCTTGCAGCCTATTTGCCGAGCCGTGTGCCAACAGATGAGCCAGCCAATCTGAAACTAGCCTGCCTTGATGCGCAGGGAAATCTGGCCGTCACGTTCTCCGGCGAGGTGAAAATCAGTTGCACGGACCCTCGCGCCGAAGTCCCATCGCTGGTGACTTTCAATCCTGAAGATCGTGGTCATAAAATCGTTGCCATGCGCTTCCGGTCTCCAGGTATTCATGAAATCTATCTGCAGGCGCTGGGACTGCCCTGGCCAGAAATGGCTTCCAACCCAGTGGAAGTGGCTGCGGAAAAGCCGCAATACCTCCTCTATTGGGGCGATTTGCACAGCCATTCCAGCTTCAGCTTTGATGGTTACGGCAAAGAGCCATTCGCGGCCGCGCGCGATGCTGCCGGCTTGGATTTCTACGCATTGACGGAGCATGGCTCGTATGGTGCCAAGGCGAATTCTGGATTGACCACGGCGGAATGGGAACACGTGAAACGCGAAGTGGTGCGCTACCACCAGCCCGGCCAGTTCGTCACTATTCCGGCGGTGGAATTCAGTGCGGCGCCGCCTTCCGGCCATCACAATATCTACTTCAATGCGCAGGACGCGATCGTGCCACAATTGCCTCTGCTGCGCGAAGAGAACTATATGCAAACGCAAAGAGTTTGGGCGGAAAAAGCGCATTTATTGCCGGCCGGGGTCGACATGCTCACGATTCCTCACCACACCGGTATCGTTTGGGGGCCGGCGCCCGGCGGAGGGATTCTGCATGCCGGGGTCAGCTTTGGCCCGGGCTTCTCGAACGAGCACTTGCGGCCTTTAATTGAATTGTATTCACAACACGGCCTTAGCGAAGCTTATGCACCCGACCATCCTTTGTCTTACAAGTCACTTCATCCCGGCGCTCAGCGCGATCTGTTGAATGGCCCGCATTACGCACAAGACGCATGGGCCCTGGGCGAGCACTTAGGCGTCATTGCCTCGAGCGATGATCATACCTCGCGGCCCGGCCGGGACAATGTGGGTGTGGCCGCGGTTTACGCGACAGCACTGACGCGCGAGGCCATTTTTGACGCTTTAAAAAACCGACGCACCTATGCCACCACCGGCAGGCGTTTGCTTCTGCATTTTGATGTGAACGGCAACTTGATGGGCTCGCGGTTCACGATTCAATCCCAACAGTATCCCAAACTCTCCGTGCGAGTCACCGGAACCCACGATTTGGACTTTGTCGAAATTTTGCGTTGGGAAGAAAAATCCGGGCTCTATCAGAACGGCCATCCAGCATTTACGTCGCTACTCAAAGCGCATGCAGATGGAAGGTATTTCATTGGGCAATTCGTGGATAGTTCATATAGCGCCTCGTCTTTGTATTATGTTCGTGTCAAGCAAATGCGCTCCGGGGCCGGCGGCCAGGAAGCCTGGGCCTGGTCGAGCCCAGTGTGGGTGCGGCAGCAGGGCGATGACGGCGGCACTCTGCCGCGCCGTTTCGAATTGTCGCCGGGCTATCCCAATCCGTTCAGGAGCGTGACGGCTCTGCGCTATTTCCTGCCGCGCCCGGCTCGCCTCAAAGCCGTATTGTACAACACGCTGGCCCAGCAAGTTGAGACTTTGCTGGAGAGCGCACAAACGGAAGGGTGGCATCATATCAATGTGTCTGGTCGCCATTTGTCACCTGGAATCTATTTCGTGCGCATGGAAGCGGGAGGGCGAATTGCGACGCAAAAAATTGTGGTGATGAAATGATTGCTGCGAGAGTCTCATGCACCTGAACAGCTTTTGAATAGGTGACACTGCGTAACTATTACTACAACGTTAAGTGCGGAACCATTCTACGCTGTCATTCAGAAGGAATCCTGGTAAGTTCTGCCGCAGCCTTGCCAAACGATGCTCGTTTCAGGTGCCGCTCGGAACGCTAACCAAGTTTCCCGAAAGGAGGCGAAAGCCGGCTTGTCGCCCCTTGTGGCCTTCTGAATGACATCATCGGATTTTATGTTGGTAACAGGAACTTAACGTCGTAGTGCTATTCAGGCAAATTGAAGGCAAGACTATTTAGGGCAAAACTATTAACCTCAAAGAAGCTTCTAATGGTATTGCTTTTAATAGTTTTGCCCTAAATAGTTTTGCCTTTTGGAAAAAGATCTGAAAAGTTGCGCGGTTGCCTGGATTGCACCGGCACCACGGTTGGTATTTTTGGAGTCATGATTGTGAACATTTTGGGCATATCTGCATATTACCACGACAGCGCGGCCTGTTTGGTGCGCGACGGGGAAATCATTGCGGCGGCGCAGGAAGAACGCTTCACGCGCAAGAAGCACGATTTCGCATTTCCCGCGAACGCCATTGCCTACTGCTTGCAGGCAGGCGGGATCCAGGCGGACGGGCTCGATTATGTCGCATTCTATGACAAGCCTTTCATCAAATTCGAACGACTGCTGACGACCTATCTTGCTTATGCGCCGCGCGGGCTGAAATCTTTCATCATGGCGATGCCGTTGTGGCTGAAGAGCAAGCTCTGGTTGAAAGAGTATCTCAGAAAAGCGCTGCCTTACGAGGGCAAGATCATTTTCCCGGAACACCACGAGTCTCATGCGGCCTCGGCGTTCTATCCTTCACCCTTTCAAGAAGCCGCGATTCTGACGATCGACGGCGTGGGTGAGTGGTGTACCTCGAGTTACGGCATCGGCCGCGGCAATGATCTTGAGTTGCTGGCCGAGCTCAAATTTCCGCATTCGCTCGGTCTCTTGTATTCGGCATTCACCTATTTCACCGGCTTTAAGGTCAACTCAGGCGAGTATAAGGTCATGGGCTTGGCTCCTTATGGGGAGCCCAGGTACGTCGACACCATTCTGAACGAGCTAATCGATCTCAAAGAAGACGGCTCGTTCAAGATGAATATGAAGTATTTTGACTACTGCGCCGGGCTGACCATGACGAATGCCCGGTTCGCCGGGCTGTTCGGCGGGCCGGCGCGCAAACCGGAAACCAAACTGGGGCAACGCGAGATGGATCTGGCGCGCTCGATTCAAGAGGTGACAGAAGAAATCATGTTGCGCATGGCCCGGCACGTTCATAAAGTGTCGAAGATGAAATATCTCGTGCTGGCTGGCGGCGTAGCGCTGAACTGCGTCGGCAATGGCCGCGTTCTACGCGAGGGCCCTTTCGATGACATTTGGATTCAACCGGCAGCCGGAGACGCCGGTGGCGCACTTGGCGCCGCGCTCTACACCTGGTACCGTTATCTGGGCAAGCCGCGCCGAGTACGGCAAGATCAGCGCGACTTTCAACAGGGCTCTTATCTTGGACCAGTCTACGGCAATGACGAAATCGAGACGTTCTTGCGGTCCCGGGAGATTCCATATCAGAAACTCGAAGATGCGGCTATCCCAGGCACGATTGCCGAATTAGTGGCGCAAGAGCACGTCATTGGCTGGTTTCAGGGCCGCATGGAATTCGGACCACGGGCGCTAGGCGGCCGCAGCATTATCGGCGACGCACGCTCTCCCAAAATGCAGTCGGTGATGAACCTGAAGATCAAATTTCGCGAGAGCTTTCGGCCTTTTGCGCCGTCGGTTTTGGCCGAGCACGTCGCCGATTATTTCCAAATGGATCGCGAGAGCCCGTACATGCTTTTGGTGGCGCCGGTTTTGGATAAGTGGCGGACGGAACAGAAAGCGAACGGCGAATGGGGTATTGAAAAACTGAAGATTCTGCGTTCCGCCATCCCAGCGGTGACGCATGTAGATTACTCCGCACGCATTCAGACCGTGCATATAGAAGATCATCCACGGTACTATGAAATGATCAAAGCATTCCGGGACAAGACCGGGTGCCCGGTAATCATCAACACCTCTTTTAATGTTCGGGGCGAGCCCATTGTGTGCGCGCCGGAGCACGCTTATACCTGCTTCATGCGCACGCAGATGGATTACTTGATCATGGGCAATTTCCTGCTCGACAAAAAAGAGCAAAGGGCTCTCGAGCACGATACTAATTGGCAGAAGGAATTTGAGTTGGATTGAGTCTGGATGCTGGATACTGGATGCTGGATGTTGGATGTTGGATGCTGGATAATGCCACCAGCATCCAGCATCAAGCATCCGGTATCCAGCATCAAGCATCCAGCATCCACGCAAACCCAAGGGTTCAAAATTTATGCTGCTCGATGAAATCAAAAGCATCAAAGCCACGACGAAGGAGGCGCGCAAGTTCGGATTGACCATCGGAATTTTTCTGCTGGTGATCGCCGGCCTGCTCTTCTGGAAACAACGGCCAAGTTTCTCGGCCTTTGCGTACGCCGGCGCCGGCTTCGTTTTCCTGGGATTGTTGGCACCCCTTCTGCTCAAGCCGGTCTTCAAAGTGTGGATGTCTTTTGCCGTCGTTATGGGATTCGTCATGACACGGGTCATATTGGCTGTGCTTTTCTTCGCTTTGTTTACGCCGGTTTCATTGGTCGCAAAGCTGTTGGGCAAAGATTTGCTCGATGAGCGCTGGGACAAGAATGCCGACACTTACTGGGTAAAACGGCCGCCGGCATTTTTTGACCCGCGCTCGGCCGAGAACATGTTTTAGAGGATCGTGGTGCAACATTCATGTTGCGCACGTGGCATGCAGTGCAAAATCGATCCCAACCCCGACCAAGCGGGGTTTGAGGACGTGTTAAGGAGAAATACAATGAGCAAAATATCGATTCTCGGGGAGTTTTGGAGCTTCATGCGGGTGCGCAAGAAATGGTGGCTGGCACCGATCATGTTTGTGCTGCTCATGCTCAGCTTGCTGATCGTTCTGACCGAAGGCTCGGCGCTGGCGCCTTTTATTTACACACTTTTTTAGCACATCCGCAGGAGTAAAGAGAGCATGCGCGTTTGCAGTACCGCCATTCTGTGCCTGATGATGTTTACGCAGGTGCGCGGCCAGAATGATTGGAATCCTGATTCCACGGCCTACAATTATCTTAGCCGCGGCACGAACCTGCAAAACTGGGTTGCTTCTGCCGGCACCAGGATCGAAATCGACCGGACCATTTATCGCACGGCCGGCGGCGCCGTCAAATGGACGATTCTGCCCAACAGCGGCGTGGTGACGCTGGATTTGCAGCTCGTCGACATCGATTTGCGCGGCCGCGTGCTCTACACCACCTGCCGCCGCGACAACAACGCCGCGACCATTGTCGCCAATCTGTACGTCGCATCCGGCAAGGGCTTCCGGTTATATGAGCCGGTTCATTGGAACGACAGCGGGAAGCACTTGCCGCCGCAGGCCTGGCACCGGCGAGGTGCTTCACTCGAGCTCACCCCGTTCGGCGGCGCCGTTGCTCACGATCTCGCACACGCACAAAGGATTTCCTTTCGCGCGCTGAACGCCTCCGTCGAGCAGAATCTGTGGATCGATGAAATCAAATACATTCGCCCGCGCGGGCCGGCGTGCGTGATTCATTTCAACCACTATCGCAATACGGCCGATAGCCTGCTCACGCCATGGCTGCTCGCGCGAGGTTATCCGGCCAATCTCGATTTCACGTATGATCTCGCCTTCTCGGAGAAAGAGGAAAATAGAAACCACGCGGGTATTTGGACACGTTATATCGGTTTACCGCGTCTGCGCGAGCTCGCCGACCGGTACGGCTGGAGCACAACCCATCACGGCACGACGTATCGTGCGCTGACCGCGCTTTCTCCCGGCGCACGCCTGCAGGTTTATGATCTGTCGCCCTTTGAGCAGGCCGGTTTTGAAACGCGCTGGTGCTTTTCGATACCGAATGACGACGTCAACCCCGAAATCTATGCCGAGATTCAGGCACTCAACCGGTTTCACACGGTACGCCGGCAAGGCGACAAGCGGCCCAATGAACTGCCCCTCGACGAGCCCATGCAATTGCGCTTTTTCCGCCCGACTTCCGCCGGCGCCGGACCAAATGTGAGCGGCACGCCGCGTACACTCGCTGAGATGAAGGAGCAGGTCGATCAAACCTTTGCGATCAAAGGGCTGCTGATTTTCGATTTTGGCGCTATCGTCACCGCGCCCTCACTGGCCTATACCGGCAGCGAAGTGACGTTGGTGCAAGAGGCGCAGGCATTGATCGCCTATGCCGATTCGCTGGGGTTCACGTTCCTTACATTCGAAGATTTGTGCGCGCCGGATTTGCATTACCGCCCGGCCGTTTCCATCAATCACGATTATGTTGCTGTAAACAAAGATCAACCCGTGGAGCTGGCGCTGCTGGCGAACGACCTGTCGGCCGCGCCGGACAGCTTACGCTTGAATACGCTGGGCCTGGCGCAGCATGGGGCTCTGACGGTCTCGCAGGATCGCAAGCGCGCGTTGTACGCACCGGCGGCGAACTTCGTGGGCCGCGATGCTTTTTATTACGTGGCAGCCAGCGGTGACTTGATAGATACCGCCTGGGTCTTTGTCGCAGTCGCGAACAGCCTGGAAGTGAAGGACGGCCAGGTGCCGGCCACTTTCAGGTTGCAGCAAAATCATCCCAATCCCTTTTCCGCAGCCACAGTCATTAGCTATCAATTGTTTTTGCCCGCAGTCGTCGAAATACAGGTTTTTAACGCCCGCGGTCAGGCGGTTGCAAACCTGGCGAATGAGCGCCAGAGTGCCGGGAGTTATCGTTTCAGTTTTGCTGCGCCGCAGTTGTCTGCCGGCGTCTATTTCTATCGCATGCGTTTGAACGGCAACGTCGTCGCATCGCAGAAAATGGTCTATTTGAAAGAACGGTTCTGAATGAAAAAAACATTGGACACCGCTGCCCGCTGTGTTGTGTTTACGGTCGCTCTGTTGTGGTTCGTGCGGAGCGCGCCTTGTAACGAACCTCAGCCCCGGCAGGGGCCGCCGCGTGTCCGTCAGCCGCAAATCCATGTCCTCAATCCCGGCTTCGAGCTGGGCTCGGCTTATTGGAAAGAACTATCGGCGGGCGTCGTGGGCGCAAGCGTGAGCGCGGACGCTGCCGCGCCGCAAGCGGGCCGCTATGCCCTCGAAATCGATTTGCAAAAACAAAGACGCCTGGAGAAGGATGGCGCCTTCTATTTGATCACGCCCTGGCTCACTCTGCAAGGCGGCGGCGAGTTCTCCTTTTCCATTTATGCAAAAAGTGTGCGTCCGGGCGTCAAAATGGTGCTGCGCGTTTTCAATGCCACCTCCAACGAAGGCATGAGCAGCGGCCGGCAAAACATGGCCGGGGCCAACAAAGAGTTTACGTGCACCGATACCTGGACACTTTACAAGCTTTCCGGAACCTTGCCGCCGGCAGAAAAGGACAACTACCGTTTTGCCTTGAAGTTTCCCGAAGCGGCCACCTACTGGATTGATAGCGCCGAGATCTTGCACAACCAGCAACCGTGCACGATCATGCCGGACATCGAAGCGGCTCTACAACCCGGTGAGGAATTGGTGGTGCGCGCCGATCAAGGCAAAGCCGAAGCCACATTGCTTGCCGCCAACCACTCAGCGACCGCACGCAAGCTGCGCCTGGTCGTCAAACAACTTGCGCGCATGCATCGCCAAGCGCCTACGCTCGAGAGCAAGTTCGAAATAGCTGCGCAAGACGTATACAGCGCGCCAATTCAGCTCGAATTGCCCCATGCCGACGTGTATGATCTAATGTGGGAACTGTTCGATGAAAACGGCCGCGCCCTGCAAAGCGGCCAAACGCGCGTCGCGGCGGCGAGCTTTGATTTGCCCAAAGCGCCTCAGGACACGCCAGTTTGGGGCATGCATCTCAATAGCAGGAATCTGGAGCAGACGCTGCCGGTGTTACGGGCGGCCGGCATTCGGCATCTGCGCAATCTCGTGAATCTGCATTGGGACCTGGTGGAACCTCAGCCCGGCCAGTGGCAATGGCCGGATTCCCTGCTCGAATATTTGCAGGCACAGGATTTCCACGTGCTCGGCAAGCTCGGTTTTACGCCGAAGTGGGCGGTGCCGCCTGAAAAAGCCAAAGGCTGGCCGATTCAAAACAAAATGCCGGCGTCGTTGGAAGATTATCGCCGCTATGTGCGCACCGTGATCACGCGTTATGGCCAGCGAGTTCCCGGTTGGGAAATTTGGAATGAGCCGAATTTGCCGCGCTATTTTGACGGTACGGCAGCAGAATACGGTACGCTCATGGCAAGCGCTGCTTCTGAAATTCGGGCAGTGCTGCCGGATGCGGAAATCGCCGGGTTCGCCGTTGCCAAGTTTTTCTCGCCGGATACGCCGACCTTTGTGAGCGAAGCCCTTGCCGGACACCCGAAGATTGGGTTGAACGCATTTTCTTTTCACCCCTATTGGAATAAAACACCCGAACAAGCCGGCTTGGCGCAGCGCGGTGGCGAGATTCGCGCGCTCTTTCACCAGCAAGGACAGCCCGAGCCTGATCTTTGGATCACGGAATACGGTTGTCAAAACACTGAGGTCATCAACCTGGCGATTGATTATCATCCGCCTTTGCGCCCGCTGGTGGCGGACGAATTGACTTACGCCGCCTATCTCCTGCGCACCGCATGCTTGAGCAGGCTGGCGGGTGTCAAGTACTTCTTCTGTTATTCCATGGACAGTGAACGGTTCAACCGCAGCTCGGATCTTATGGGCTTGTTGGAAGAAGGCTGGGCCTCCCGGCCCAAACCGGCGTTGTTGGCGTACCTGGCGTTGGCGCAGCTCTTGGGTGATGCCAAATTCGAAGCGCGCGAAACCACGCCAGACAGCCTCCTGTATTTGTTGCACTTTCGCCGCACCGACAATCGTCGCACCAGTGTTTTGTGGGCGGCCGAGCGCGAGATTGCTTTCGCGTTGCCCGAGCAGCTCGCGCGCGCCGAAGCCTTCGACATGTTGGGCAATCGCAAGGTTTTTCAAAGCGGCGCCAGGATGGCCGTGAACGGGCAGCCGCTGTTCTTTGTGTATTGAGCTTCGTGCAGTAATTCTTTGTCATTCGGCAGGAATTGCCATGTTCAAAAGACATTCTCGCAAGCTGAACTTGTTGATGGCGATCGGTGATTTGGTTCTCACCGCCGCCGCCTTTTACCTCGCCTATGGACTGCGTTTCGAGATCGGCCTGTTGGAGCAGACACGTCCGCATCATCGCATGCAATATGCCATCGTGCTGGCCTGCATCTTACCGCTGTGGCCGGGCTTGTTTTCGTTTTTTCGCGTCTACCAATCGCGCCGGCATCAGGGCGTTTTTGCGGATTTTCGCCCCTTGCTGTTCAGCATCGGCGCCGGCGTCATTTTTATTTCCGCCTTCACGTTTTTCTATCGCGAAATCTCCTACTCCCGCCTGACCTTCGTGTGGTTCGGCGTGTTGAATTTCATATTGATTTTCAGCGAGCGCGTGCTCTTGCGCGCGCTCCTGCAGCATCTGCGCAAGCGTGGCTACAACCTGCGCCGCGTGCTGATCGTTGGCGCCGGCCCGCTTGGCCGTCGCGTCGCGCGGCGCGTACTCAGTCATCCTGAGATGGGCTATCACATCGTCGGCCTGCTGGATGACTATCATGCTGCCGGGCTATTCAAAAACAAGCTCAACCTCAAAATTCTCGGTAAAACGCACGACATCGCCAAAGTGGTGGAACGCTACCACGTGGATAAAGTAATCGTCGCTCTGCCGATGCTGGCGATTCGCAAAATCGCCAAGATCGTGAAAGTGTGCGAGCATGAAGGCGTGGCTGCCGACATTGTGCCCGACTTCTTTAAATTCATTCAACCACGCACGCAAGTGCAGAATTTCGCCGGCTTGCCGCTGGTGAGCGTGCGCGCCACACCGGTGGATTCGTTCAACTATCGCGTGGGCAAACGTATTTTTGACGTCGCCTTCTCCGCCAGTATCTTGATCGTCACCGCGCCGCTCTTCTTGTTGATCGCCTTGGCGGTGAAGCTGACCTCGCCTGGGCCGATTTTTTTCTCGCAAGAACGCTACGGCGCAAATCGCCGGTCGTTTCGTATGCTCAAGTTTCGCACCATGCGCGTACAAGCCGAAAGCAACAGCGACACCCTATGGACGAGGCGCAATGATCATCGCGTTACACTCCTTGGCGCTTTGTTGCGGCAGACGAGCTTGGACGAATTGCCACAGTTCGTTAACGTTTTAAGGGGCGATATGAGCGTGGTCGGCCCACGCCCGGAGCGACCGTTCTTTGCGCATCGCTTCAAGAGCGAAGTGCCGTACTACATGGTGCGCCATCAGGTCAAAACCGGTATCACGGGTTGGGCGCAAGTCAATGGTTGGCGTGGAGACACCTCGATCAACAAGCGCGTCGAGCACGACTTGTATTACATCGAGAACTGGTCGTTCGCTTTGGATCTCAAGATCATATTCATGACCGTAGCGTATGGGTTGGTCGATAAGAACGCTTACTAGGGGTTTATCCGGAAACTCCTTTCTGTCATTCAGCAGGAATCTTGGTGAGTTTTGTCTCAGCATTGTGAGCCACGTTTTTTATGAGCGCCGTCGACGACGCCAACCAGGATTCCTTCTGAATGACACAGCCATTCGACCGATTCAGTGCTGTAGTATTCGACACTCGCAAAGATGAAAGTCGAGACGAATGTCCTGGCAAAGAATAGCGCAAACCATCAAACAAACCAATTATGCGCTCAAGCATAAATTGTGGCCGGGCTCTAGGGCTCCGAAATTCCATTACAAGCAATTGGCGGAATCCGAGACTTATACCGGCATGCGCATTTTGCACGCGGGCGGAGGCCGTAATAAGCACAATTTGTTTGCAGGCCAGCAGGTGTGGCGCTTGAACGTCGATTTGGATCGAGGCACTCTGGGGCAGGACGCCGGCGCGCATGGGCGCGTGCTTGGTGATCTCGAGCGGCTGCCCGTGCAAGAAAACTCGATCGATTTAATTGTTTGCGAGATGGTGTTCGAACACGTCGAAAACCCGGAGTGCATCACCCGCGAGTTGTTTCGCTGTCTGAAGGAAGGCGGCAAAATCATTTTCATCACGCCGAATCTGAAGTCGTTTCCGTTTTTGATTTCAAAGTTTACGCCGTTTTGGTTTCATCAGCTCTACGGCTTTTTGCGCGCCCGGCGCGACGAAGACATTTTCCCGACGCATTATCGCTTGAATACCACCACCGCGTTGCGGCGCCATTTTGGAGAGGCCGGCTTCGAGCTGGTGCGGCTTAAACAGATCGATTCTTCTTGCGACTATTTCGACATTTTTCCGGTGCTCTTTTTGATCGCAGCCGCACTGTCACAAGTGCTGAATCGCATCGAAGCGCTGAGCTTTCTGCGGCAGTTCCATATCGGCTTTTTTCGCAAACCGCAAGGCCCTCCGCCTCCCCGCAGGTACCGCGTCGCTTTCGTCAGCGAACAATATGCGCCGGACGTCGGCTCTAGCGCGCAACTCTTCGCAGAGCTTGCACGCGAGCTGGTGCACAAGGGCGCGGGCGTGCAGGTATGTACTCTACAGCCGGGCTATGTGAAGGACGCCCCGGCCGCGCCATGGCGCGAGTTGCGTGAGGGCGTGTACGTCATGCGCCTGCCGCGCCTGCCTTTTGCACGTACGAATCGCAAAGGCGAAGCCCTGAACTGGCTATGGGCAACGATCGGGCTGATTTTTCTGGCGCTGCGCGTGCCGCGGCATGTGCCCTTGTTGATTGGCACCAATCCGCCGATGCTGCACCTCGCCGGCGCATTGATGAAGTGGTTGCGCGGCCAGCGGTTCGTCGCACTATTTTATGATTTGCACCCCGAGCTTTCTTGTGCGGTTGGCGTGCTGCAAGCAGGCAGCTTGATCGACAGAGTTTGGCGCCGCATGAATGTCTGGATCTTGAAGCAAGCCGACGCAGCAATCTGTCTGGGCAGCCACATGGAACGCTCGGTACGGGCGCGTTACGCCGGTGCGCCCACGGCGATCATTCACAATTGGTGCGATCCCGAACTCGTGCGCAGCCTGTCCAAAGCGGAGAGCCGCTTTGCGCGCGCACACGGATTGCTCGATAAATTCGTGATCTTGTTTTCTGGTAACATGGGCTGGCGGCAACGCCTGGAAATTCTGCTGGAGGTCGCGGCACAAGTTCAGCAGGAGCCGATTCGCTTTGTTTTCATCGGTGCGGGGGCGAAGAAGGAAAAGTTGCAGGAGCTGGTGCGGCAAAAGAACCTGCAGAATGTCCTGTTTTTTCCATATCAACCGCGGGAGCACATGGAAGATTCGCTCGCCGCGGCCGACCTTTCCGTGGTCTCGCAAGAACGCGAAGTCATCGGCTTTGGCGTGCCCTCCAAAATTTACACCTATATGGCCAGCGGCCGTGCACTGCTGGGCCTGGCAAGCAAGCCATGCGAATTGATCGATCTGATTGAAGAGGCGCGTTGCGGCTGGCACTTCGATGAAGATCACGACCAAGACGCGATCGCGGCAAAGTTGAAGAAGTTGGTGCGCCGGCCCGATCGCTGCGCCGAAGCCGGCCGCCGCGCTCGCGCACAATTCGAAAAACACTTTACGCTGCCTATTATCGCTCAGCAGTACTCCGAGATTCTGCAGTCTCAATTTGAAAGGGGCCCGGCGCCGAATTTATTTGCGCGCCTATGCCGCGGCCGAAAAGATCCGCCGCTGCTGCAAACGTCGTGGTCGCAAATAAATCGCGAGTTGTTGCGGCACAAGCTGGTTGCTCCGCCGGAGGTTCACCATGAGCCACCGCAGCGTGAATTCTCACAATGCATAAAGGATTCCTAATTGTTAAGCGAGGCCTTGCCTCAAACCGACAAGTAAGATGTGGGCACAAAACCGAACGGAACAAAAGTTTTTGTCTTACGAAAATTCAATTTTGTGTTCCTCTTCAGCGCCCTACTTCGGTTTTACAGAGTTTGTGCTGCAAGAAAACGTATGCGTCATGGATTTCCGATTTGCGATTATCGATCTACGATCGCAGATCGAAAATCGCAAATCGGAAATCACCGGGTTTCCTGGAAGATCCCGGTATTGACAAGGATGTCATGCTCTATGAAGATCTCGACGACTTCAAACACGCAAGGATTTTCACAACGTCATTGGCAGAATTCCGTGGTGCGGCGCGCGACCACATTGCTGTTGGGATGGATGATCTTGTTCGGAGGCGGGCTCGATCTCGCCGCGCAACAAAGTGCCACGGTACCGACGGAGCACTGGGCGTATGAATATGCCCGACAGCTTGCGTTGCGCCATCGGCAAGCCGCCGTGTTTCTCGACGTTCTGCCATATTCAGCCGGCGAGTTTGCGGCTTTTGCCGATACGTTCCGCGCGCCAAGCTTTTCCGGCGCAGAACAATTTTGGCTGCAACGCTTGCAGGCGATGGCCGTCCCGCCGGTTGCAAACACTTCGTGGCTGCAAGCCGGCGGCCGTTTGCAGGAGCAGGTCGGAAAATTCGGTGAAGCTCCCCACGCGCGCGGGGCCTTGCGCACGCTGGTTGGCCTGTTCCCGGACCGGCATGTGTCTTTCGTCAATGCCATCCGCCTCGATCAGGAATTGCGCGATGATCCTGCTTACTTGGGCAAGCGCTGGCGCGGCTTCGCCGGCTTCACCGAGCAGGCTTACGTGTCCTTGCATTTCGGCAAATATCTGGTTAAATTTGGCCGTGATTTCTTGCGCTGGGGGCGCGGCTATGATGCTACTTTGCTGGTCTCGGATGCGTCGCGGCCGTTGGACCAGTTCTATGCCGGCGTCAGTTTGAAGCATCTGAGATTTTATTATGTCGCCGCCAAGCTGAATCCCACGGCGCTGGAAGATTCGTTGCGCGCGTTTTATCGTCGCGATTTTGCCGAACGCTATTTTTCCGCCGTGCGTGTGGAATGGCTGCCGGATCCCGAGCTGCTCAAGCTCGCCGTCACGCAGATGGTCCTATACGGCGGGCCCGACCGCGGTTTCGAATGGTATTATTTGAACCCGCTTGCGCTCTTTCACGGCGAGCAGGTCAACGAAGCGCGCAAGGGTAACACTTCGCTGGCATTCGATTGGGTATTGCGCCCGCGCGATCGCATGGAGCTCTACGGCCAGTTTTTTTTGGACGATCACCAAATCGAGCAAACGCGCATTGACGACCGCGAGCCGACCGAATTCGGGGTATTGATCGGCGGCGTTTGGGCCGATCCCCTGCAATTGCCCGGCACGACCCTGGGCCTCGAATACACGCGCGTGGCGAACCGCACCTACAATTCGCTCGCCACGTGGGAAAGATTTACGCATCGCAACCGGCCGCTGGCGCATTTTCTGGGCAATGATTTTGAACGCTGGCTGCTGCATGGCCAGATGTATACAGGCAGCAATGTGCAATTGCTCTTTTCGTTTGAAAGCCGCCGCCGCGGCGAGGGTCGACTCGATTCGGCGTTCACGACGCCATGGCGCGATCTGCCTGCGGGTGAGGCTTTTCGTGAAGCCTTTCCGAGTGGAATCGTTGAGCGAAGCACGCACGTCGATCTCGAAGCGCGCTGGCATCCGCACCGGGATTTTTATTTGTCACTTGCTGCAGGCCACAGCCGTTATCGCGACTTCGAGCACCAATCGGGCGTCGATCAAGATGAGACGCGAGTGTGGTTGCGCCTCTGGTTGGAAAAATTTTTGTGGCTGGGACTGGATTAAGGCGCTTCGTTTGACAATGTTAAGCTGCTTGGAGAATGCCATCATTGTTTGTCATTCCGTTAGGAATCTTCCCCAGACGCTGCACAAGAACTAGGAAAGATGCCTACGGCATGACAGCTTGAAGCATGCCGGCTTAACAAAGCATCGCCAGGTTAGAACCTATTCTAAAACCAGGTTCTGCACAAAACAGTTTATATCTCATGAAAAGCGACAAAAGCTTCGTTCAAGAACGCATCCAGAAAAGCATAGCCGCTAAAACGCTCTTACTCGAGCAACGCGCGCCGGAGATTCTGGTGGGCGGGCACAAATTGGTTGATGTTCTCATGAAGGGTGGCAAAGTTTTCTTCTGCGGCAATGGCGGCAGTGCGGCCGACGCACAACATCTTGCTACGGAGCTGGTGGTGAAGCTGCAGCACGACCGCCGGCCTTTGCCCGCACTGGCGTTGACCACGGATACGTCCGTGCTCACGGCCGCGGGCAATGATTATGGTTTTCGGGAGATCTTTGCCCGCCAGGTTGCGGCGCTCGGCGCAAACCAAGACGCCTTGGTGGGGATCAGCACCTCGGGAAAATCTGAAAACGTATTGGCGGCGATCCTAGCCGCAAAAGGCAAAGGTATGTGTACCATCGGTTTGCTAGGAAAAGACGGCGGCACCATCGCCCAACAAGTCGACCACGCGATCGTCGTGCCCGAGCACGATACGCAACGTATTCAGGAATGCCACATTTTGATCGGACACATTTGGATGGAATTGATCGAGCATGAGCTCTTTGGCTGAAACGGGGCAGCAGGAGCGGTTCTTTGTTTTTCTGGACCGTGATGGCACGCTGATTGTCGAGAAGAATTATTTGAGCTCGCTCGACCAGGTCGAATTCATTCCCGGCAGCGAAGCGGCGGTGGGTCGTTTGAATGACGCGGGTGCCATCGTCGTTCTCATCAGCAATCAATCCGGCGTCGGCCGCGGATATTTTACCGCAGATTTTGTGCGGCTGACGCACGAATTCTTGCAGGCTCACTTGCAAGAAGACGACGGCCACATCGATGCGTTCTATTTCTGCCCGCACACGCCGGGCGACGGGTGCGATTGCCGCAAGCCGTGCACGGGCATGCTGGAGAAGGCGGCTCGGGATTTTCATCTGGAATTGCGCGGCTATGTGATCGGCGACCGGGAAAGTGACTTGGAAGCCGGACAACGCGCGGGATTGAAGAGCATTCTGGTACGGACGGGCTACGGCGAGAAAATATTTCAGAAAGGCGGATTTGTCGCTGATTTTGTCGCCTCGGATTTGAGGGAGGCAGTGGATTGGATTTTACGGCAAAAGACCTAGCCAGCCTTCGCTTCAAGTCTGCATAAAAACCGGAGAGCCATTCTCCGTTTTCCACCCATAGAAAAAGCCCTCGATGAATGATTCGGAGAGGGCTTTTGCTTTTCATTTGAAAATGGCGAAGAGAACCGCCGCGATACTCAGCACGATCGACAATGACGCAATGATGACCGCCCAACGCAGGCTTTTTTGCATGGCTTCGAGTGCGGAACGCAACAACTCCATTTGCACCTGATACTGCCGATGCAATTCCAGTTGTTTGGTGAGCGCGTCTTCGAGCTCTTGCACGCGGGCGGTGATTTGCTCTTGCGTATTCGTGGAGCGTTTGCGTGTTTTCAGCAAATCGTTGGCTTGCTCGGCCAGTTCTTTTCCCGCCAGCAGGACTTTTCCCACTTCGTAGATGGTGCCGGCGACTTTGATCCAAGGAATGAGCATCTTTTTCTCGTATGGTTGATACTTATCAGCTCCCACGGATTGAAGAACCCCGCTGATCTTGGCTCTAACGGCGGGATTCTTCAATCCGTGGGCAAGAAAATGCGGCACGAAATGCCTCTATGCTTAGCTTGACTGAATACCGGGATCGCTAACAGGGCAAGTTATGGCTAACAGATTTAATCTTCAAGAGATATTCCGAGTACAAGGCTGCCGGACCTCGACATGGCGATTCCGCCGCTCAAATCGGGCACAGAATTTCCGCCGGCACTAGTCAAAAATACCTTGCCTTTCAAATCGCTTCACAATATCATTACGATTCATTCAATGGTTTTGCCCATAATGGTTTTGTCTATGGTGAGAATATCAGAGTATTTACAACCAATCTCATTTTCCTTACCCCCAAGCTAAGGAGGAATGATATGAAGCTCCGTCCAATCCTTCCTGTTTCTTTTGTACTCGCGCTCGCGTGTGCCGCTGCCTTTGCCCAACGCCGCGAAGCCGGCAATCTTATCATGGACGGGATGCCCGACGTCCCCGAGCGTATCGCCAGCCGCATGAATCAATATCAAAGCATCCGCTCCGCGTCTTTTTCGGATTGGAATCCGCACGGCCCGGGCATGTTGATCAGCACCCGCTTTGCCGAAACCAATCAAATCCATTACGTCGCGCTGCCGGGCGGAGCACGGCAACAGTTGACTTTTTTCTCCGAGCCGGTCTCGGGCGGCGCATATAGTCCCGCTGTGGGCCAGAAAGGCTTTTTGTTCAGCATAGACGTGGGCGGCGCGGAGAATTACCAATTATTCTATTACGATTTAGCGGCCGGCAAACATACCTTGCTGACCGACGGCAAATCGCGCAATTCCGGCAGCCGCTGGTCCCATAACGGCAAGCATGTCGCCTTCAGCAGCAATTTGCGCAACGGTCGCGACTTCGATCTGCGCCTCATGTCGCAGGATCAACCCGGAGCCTCCGAGCTTTTGCGCGAATGTTCCGGGTCGTGGAGCGTGGTTGATTGGTCGCACGACGATCAAAGGCTGCTGGTGCAGCATTTTGTTTCCGCCAATGAGTCCTACCTCTACACCATGGATGCTGCCACCAAAACAGTGACGCCCATCAATCCGAAGAAAGATCAAAAAATTGCCTACGGCGCAGCCGCATGGAGCCATGACGGCAAAGGCGTTTACTACACCTCCGATGAATTGGGAGAATTCCAACAGCTAACTTATTGTGACCTGGCCAGCGGCAGAAAAACTGTACTCAGCGGTGATTTGCCCTGGGACGTGCAAAGTGTGAAAACCTCGCCGGACGGCAGCAAGCTGGCTTACACCGCAAATGAAGACGGCATTACCAAATTGCACGTTCTCTCTCTGCCGGATATGAAGGAAATAACCTTGCCTGCTCTGCCCGTGGGTTTGGTTTTCAGTTTGGAATTCACCAATGACGGCAACGAGCTGGCGCTCGGCCTGAACAACTCACAAACGTCCGGCGATGTTTATTCCATTGATTTTAAAACCTCGCAGCTCAAGCGCTGGACGGTCAGTGAAATCGGCGGATTGAATGCCGAAAATTTCATTTCCCCGCAGTTGGTTCGTTATCCGACATTTGACAAAGCCGGCAACAAATCGCGCATGGTTCCGGCGTTTTATTACAAGCCTAAAAATGTCGACAAAAAATGCGCTGTGATCATTTCGATTCACGGCGGCCCGGAGGGCCAGGCGTTGCCTTCATTCAATGGCTTGTACCAATACTGGCTCAACGAAATGGGCATTGCCGTTTTGGTGCCGAACGTGCGCGGCTCGACGGGATACGGCAAGACTTATCTGGCGATGGACAATGGCTACAAGCGTGAGGAATCGGTGAAAGATATTGGCGCGCTGTTGGATTGGATCGCGCAGCAGCCGGAGCTCGATGCCGCGCGCGTCGGTGTTTATGGCGGCTCATACGGCGGCTACATGGTGTTGGCGACCATGACGAATTACAACACGCGCATCAAGGCCGGCGTGGACGTGGTTGGCATCAGCAATTTTGTGACTTTTTTGGAAAGCACGCAGGAATACCGCCGCGATTTGCGCCGGGTGGAATATGGCGACGAGCGCGAAGCGAAAATGCGGGATTTTCTTCTCAAGATCTCGCCGTTGACCAATGCCAATAAAATCACCAGCCCGTTGTTCGTGGTGCAAGGCGCAAACGATCCGCGCGTGCCCATGGGCGAAGCCGATCAGATCGTCAAAACCGTGCGCGGCAACGGCGGCAAGGTGTGGTATTTGATCGCCAAAGACGAAGGGCATGGCTTTCAGAAGAAGTCTAACCGCGATTATTTTCTCAACGCCATGACGCTGTTCTGGGAAACGCATTTGTTGGGCAATGGTGCTTCTTCGGATTGAGGAAATTCGGAAATCGAAGCGCGAGAATGCAAAAGAACTTCAACACGGAGACACGGAGGGCACAGCGCGGGCTAGCCTGCAATGGCACTTTTGTGGCCCTGAACCAGGCTTGGGGCCGGCAACCAAAAAGAAAAACAGCAACCCCGTAAGCGCGTGACCGAGACCTGAGTTTAAGCAGAGTTTTCTTTGCGATCCTTTGCGAGGCTCTGCGTGATAAATTCCCTGGTATTTCTGTGTGAATCGTGGACAAAAGCTTTGCCAAAAAAAGAAGTTTTGCAGTATTGTATCACATCGGGACACAGCGCGGCGTAGCCGCAACAAAAAAAACTCACGCAGAGCCTCGCAAAGATTCGCAAAGACTTCCGGCTGGCAAAGTCGCAACCAAAAACTTTGCTAAAAATGCAAACTTTTACAAGTTTGTATTACAGAGAGAGTCGTGTTCATTTGCGCGCCATGAAATTCTCTGTGGCACTCCGTGTTCTCTGTATCTCTGTGTTGAAAAAGGCGCGAAGAGACATGAAAGAATCTCAGAGTTATTTTTGAGTATGATTGGCTAATAGCATAGTCATCGCAGAAATCGTTATCTCGTACAACAACTCTCACTTGCCATAAGGATGCATTTTTGTCAAAAATACGCGATTACGATGTGATTGTCGTCGGTGGCGGGCCCGCGGGCGCCACGGCGGTCTTGTACGGTGCGCGGCGTGGCTTGCGCATGTTGTTGTTGGAGAAAAACCGTTTCCCGCGGGACAAAATTTGCGGCGACGCCATTTCCGGTAAAAGCGTGCGCGTGCTGCGTGATCTCGGCCTGGAGCACAAACTTCGCCTCGAGCCGCAGGTTGAAGCGCGCGGCGTGCACTTCTCCGCGCCCAATGGCAAAATCGCGCGCATATCCTTCACTCCGCCGCATGCCAAACATGAAAGCATGGGCTACGTCTGCCGGCGCATGGTTTTCGACAATATTCTGTTCGCCGCTGCGAAAACGGTGGCCGCTGATTGCATGGAAGAATTTGTGGTCGAGGGTTTGTTACGTGAAGGCGAAAAAGTGACGGGAGTAGCCGGACACAGGATGGGCGACGGCGCCGCGCAGGCTTTTCGCGCGAAAGCCGTCGTGGGTGCGGACGGATTCGATTCCATCATCGCGCGCCAAACAGGCTTGTACGAACACGATTCCGATCATTGGGTCGTGGCCACGCGCGGCTATTATCATGGCCTGCCGGATCTCACCGATTATATCGAGATTCATTTTGTGGACGAAGTCTCGCCGGGATATTTTTGGATTTTTCCATTGGAAGAAGGTTGGGCCAACGTCGGCATTGGCATGCTGCACTCTGAATTGAAAAAGCGGCGCATTAATTTGCGTGCCGCGCATATTCAAGCCACCCAATCTTCTGCGTTCAAAGAGCGATTCGCGCAAGCCGAACTGGTCGGGGGTATTCGCGGTTGGAATTTGCCGCTCGGCAGCAAACGCCGGAAGGTTCATGGCGACGGCTTTTTGTTGACTGGTGATGCGGCGGGCTTGATCGATCCGTTTTCCGGCGAAGGCATCGGGAACGCCATGGTTTCCGGCGAAATCGCTGTGCAAGTGCTGGCGCGCGCTTGCGCCCAAAGTGCCACGGGCGCCGAAAGCTTGAGCGAATATCCGAATTTACTGTGGCACGAAATCGGTAATGAATTGAAAACCAGCCATCTCCTGCAACGCATCGGCCGCATCAAACCGCTGCTGAATTTCGTGGTGGGCAAGGCGGCGAGGAGCATCGAGGTGGCGCATTGGATTTCGAGCATGATGGCCAATGAAACTCCGCGCGCGGAGCTGGCTTCGCCATTGACGTATCTACGTCTGTTGTTTGCCTGAACGGAATGGCTGGATGTGAAAGGATTGAAGCCATAGGCGATTAGCTATCCAAACTCAGAATAAAATTCTAAAAGTTTTTGGCCTAAAAATTTCCCGCGGATTGAAGAATCCCACCGATAATAGCTTCATCGGTGGGATTCTTGGAACGAGTTGCATACTGCCCGTTTCGCCGGAAGCGTGGTGAGAATTCATTATCGCCCGCATCCGCGGCATGGCGAAGAGGTGGAAGTTTTTTTGTCGTACAAATGCAG
>JBOHQX010000165.1:0-45186 GCA_050732395.1 bacterium | reverse complement strand
CGTCCGAGGTGATCCGCTCGGCCTCACCTTTGAAGTTGATCAAAATACGGTGTCGCAGCACCGGTGCCGCCATCGTCTGCAGATCGCTCAAAGTCACGCTAAATCTCCCTTGCAGCAGTGCACGCGCTTTGGCGGTCAAGATCAACGCCTGCCCCGCGCGTGGACCCGCGCCCCATCTCACCCATTCTTTCACGAACGTAATAGCCCCTTCGTTTGGACGCGTGGCCCTGACCAGACGATTGGCATAATCCAGCAGATCATCATTGATCAGCACTTCACGCACAAGCGATTGCGCGAGTAGAATTTCCTGTGCGCTGATGACCGGATGCGCGGCAGTTTGCCGGCTTCCGGTTGTGCTCGCCAGAATCACACGCTCGTCCGATTCGCGTGGATAGTCCATTTTAACATAGAGCAGGAAACGATCCAATTGCGCTTCAGGAAGAGGATAGGTTCCAGCTTGCTCGATGGGATTTTGCGTGGCCAGCACGAAGAACGGTCGCTCCAAGGCATAGGTGGTGCCGCCGTACGTGACTTCGAATTCCTGCATGGCTTCGAGCAAGGCCGCCTGCGTTTTCGGAGGGGTGCGATTGATTTCATCGGCCAGCACGATATTTGCAAAGACCGGACCGCGATTGAATTTGAAAAACCGTTTGCCGCTGGCATGATCTTCCTCGAGGATCTCCGTGCCGAGAATATCGGTGGGCATCAAATCGGGGGTGAACTGAATCCGTCGAAACGTCAGATGGACGGCCTGCGCCAGCGTGCGAATCATCAACGTCTTGGCCAGGCCAGGCACACCTTCGAGCAGGCAATGCCCGCCCGCGATGAAGGCGACGAGTAATTGTTGCAGTGGATCTTCCTGCCCGAAGATGATTTTCTTGATCTCCTGGTGCAAACGGCTCAAACGCTGCAACAATTCATTTACGTCTTTTTCTGAGATTTCCATCTTTATCGAAATTTTTTCCGTAATTGCCCAGCGAGACTTCGCTTCAAACCGACAATTAAAAGTTGGTCATCAAGATTTGAGACCCTCGGTTTTACTAAACGTTCAAACAAAAGCACAATGCGTGTTTATTGAGCGTCGTGCTCGTCTTCAATCTCCCCGACGATTTCCTCTATCACGTCCTCAAGCGTGACCATGCCCAAAACGTGGCCCTCCTTGTCCTTGACCACTGCCATTTGCTTTTTTTGGCGGCGAAATTCCCGAAGCGCCGTGGCCACTGACGTCGTGGGTGAAAAAAATACCGGAGGATACAGGGCGTCCATCAAGGTGATTACGCCGTGCAATCCGAAAAGATAGAACAGGTCTTTGGTATTGACGATCCCGATGATATTGTCGATGTGGCCCTGGTAAACCGGTATGCGCGTGTGCACGCCTTCGCGCACAGCCTCAATCACCTCTGATTCGGAAGCGTGCATCTCGAGCGCAGCCACGCGCTCGATCGGAATCATGATGTCGCGTACGCGTTTGGCAGGGAGGCGGAAGACGTTGCGTAAGTATTCGGCTTGATCGGGCGGTAGCATGCCGGCGCGCCGCGTTTCTTCCACCAGTAAGCTGAGCTCTTCCACGGAATGCACCATCTGATGGCCTGTGACCGGCTTGAAGCCGAGAGCTTTCACAATGGCATTTCCCGCGCCGTTCATCACCAGGATCGCCGGCCGCGCGATTCGGGAGAAAGCCAGGAGCGGCGAAGCCACGAACAAGGAGATCTGGTCCGGACGCTGCAGGGCTAAGGCTTTGGGCGCGAGCTCGCCGATCACCACGTGCAGGAACGTGATGATGGTAAAGGAGAATGCCGCTGCCAAAGTATGGTTGGCGACCTCCGACCACTCTCCCGGCAGCCAGCTCACGATCGGGTACAGCAAGTGCGCCACAGCGGGCTCGCCGATCCAGCCGAGCGCCAAACTCGCCAGCGTGATTCCGAGCTGGGTAGCTGCAATGGCGTCGTCGAGATGACTGACGGCATACTGCACCGCCTGAGCGCCGGGGTTCTTTCTTCTCACCATTTCTTCGACCTTGGTGCGCCGCACAGCCACCAAAGCGAATTCTGCCGCGACAAAAAAGCTGTTCAGCAACACCAGCAATGGAATAGCAAGAACACGCAGGATATCACTCAACGGCGAGAGTAGGTTGTCCATGCTGAAGGCATTCCATGTTTATGGCACATTTCACCTGTCTCAATTTATACCAAATCGTATCATTTACAATTCCTTTTCGTGAAGGCGCGTTAATTGAAAATTGGAGCAGTCCGTTAAAGGTGAAGTCTTTCCAAAACAGGAAGAATTTTCATCCCTCAGGGCCGGGACAAAGTCGCAAAGGATCGCAAGGAAAATCTCTGCGTAAGCTCTGCGTATTCTTTGCGTGAGACATAGATTCTGTGCCTAAAAAAACAGATTCTATCCGATCTGCGCCTGGCAGAAGAGCGCCTCGGTCTTTAGAACAACTTTGGTGTGCGCCAGATGAAAGACGGTATCACGCCCATCGTTAAGGATTTGCCGGGCTAGGGAATTTATTACGCAGAGCATCGCAAAGGTTCGCAAAGAAAAGCGCTGCTTAAACTTAGCGTCTCTATCGCGCGCTTACCGGATTGAGGCATTTCTTTTTGGTTGCGGGGCCGAAGTGCGGCAAGCCGGCTTTCGCCCCCCTTTTATGGCTGGCCCGCGTGGAGCGATTGACAAGATAACTTCAGAATAAAACTTCGGAGGTTTGCTGGCAGAATTATTTGGTGTCACCCGCAGGGCTCCAGCTTTCAGCCAGAAAGGGCCTTTCCGTGGCTTGCCTGAATATTGGAATAGAAATCTGGCGGTCTAAAGTTCGGGGTGCAAGACTTTCATTCAGCTGGTCTGTGATCATGCGGTCATGGCATACATCACGATGTTCACGGCGAATTTGGTATTGTCCTCGGCCAGCCAGCGCTTGTTGCGAAAGTCATAATCCCATTCGCAGCCATAGTCCTTATTGCTGTACAGGACGGCAATACGCCCGCCGATTTCAATCGCTTTGAGATAGTCGTGCACCAGATCGTCGCCCCAACCGTTGAGCTCGAAAGAAGTGGTGGGCGGGCCCTTTTCAAAATGAAAGAAACTATGGTAGAGATCGTGATCGCTGGGGATTTTATGCAAGGCCTCCGCCCCGAAAATTGCAGCCATTTGCGCTTCGAAGGATTTTGCAAACAGGCCGTCAATGTCGTGGTTGCAATCATCGACGAATACGAAACCGCCGTGGCGTACGTAGGCCTCGAAATTGTCCCGCTCAGCCGTGGAAAACTGCACGAGTTTGTGGCCGGCAAGATAACAAAATGGAGAATGCAAGATGTCCATGTCGCGGAGCGGCACGATTTTCTCCTGAGGGTCGATTTCAATGGTGGTATACTCGACCAGGGAATTCAATAGGTTTGAAGGCATGCGCTGGTCGACCTCCCAATCGCCGGAAAGATATTGCACACGCGTGAAAAAGAAATCCGGACGCCGCCGCTCGAAGGCGGCAGCGCTCCTGCGGACAAGCGGCGTCAAAGCTGCGCTCGCTGCACCGTAGACCAACGTTTTGACAAAACTCGAGCGTGTCATATGCTGCTCTTGAGTGAATTGCGTTCAGAAGAAAAAATTCCCGCAATGGCGCAAAGAAAAATGTTCATCCTGTGCAAGAAGCCCGTTATGGTCCGGTATCCCAGTAAGTCTTCCCGCCAAGCGCCCGGGCGGCAACTTCTTGAATCAAATCCGAGCCGTTCCAGCTATTGCTCAACACCACCACCCCCACGCGCTGTTTGGGATAAATGATCATTACACTCTTCGAGCCGGGGTTGCTGCCCCAGTGCCAGAGGCAATCCCCGTGCTCGCTATGCTGCAGGCCGATGCCTAACCCCCACGAAACGTGCGTATTCACGTTGATGTACGACGTTTGCATTTGCGCCAGCCATTCCGGGCTGAGATGCTGGCCGGCGCTCAGCTCGATCAAGAATGTCGCCAAATTTTCTGCCGTCGAGCGCAAAGACGACGCGGCGTTACCTCTGCTTTCAAACCAAAGTCGAATTTGATATCCGTTCAAGTGCCGCTTGCAAATACATGAAACCAATACCGGAGTAGGCAAACTGCTTGCCCGGAGCAAATTTTAAGCGCTTTTTTTCATCGCGCAGAAAATTGGAGAGCCCGGAAGTGTGCGTGAGCGCATGCCGGGCAGTGATGGCATCGTGGTCGGCGGAATGCGGCAGCCAGGGCTCGTTGAGATATTGGTACAAAGGACGATCGAGCACGAGCTTTCCTTCTGCGACAAATTTCATGGCCGCATATGCCGTCACCGCTTTTCCGAGTGATGCTACTGAGAACACGGTTTGCGGTGTCACCGGCTCGCGTGAGATGCTGTTGGCCAGGCCGTAACCGCGTGTCCAGGCGATTTGATTGTCACGGATCAAGGCGAGGGCAAGCCCTAACACCTGCCGTTGCTCCATGTGCGCCGGAATGAATTGCTCTAAATCATGAATGATTGTGGATAGACTATCTGTTTGCAAAGGCGGTGAAGGGACTTCGCCTGATTGGGGACGAACCTGGGAGTGAAGAACGATCAAAAAAACAAACGCAGAAGCAGAAAACTTCATGCTGAATGCCGTTGAGTAAACCGCCCAGACGTCGCCGGCGTGTGGGCGGCAGTCTTGATTGAACTATACCGCGTCCGAAATGCTGGTGAAGGTGAAATCTCGAATCTTCATCGGAGGGATCAAATTGCCATTGATGCGCACGGGCTTGCCCAGCGCTTCGAGATTATTCAACATGATCACCGGACTTTCGTTAAAACGGAAGTTCTTGATGGCATGTTTGATTCTGCCGTTCTCGATGTAAAACAGGCCGTCGCGCGTGAGGCCGGTATACAGCAAGGTTTGCGGATCCACGGTGCGAATGTACCACGTGCGGCTGACCAAGACTCCTCTGGTGGTGCTGCGAATCATGTCTTCCAAAGAGGCTTCTCCGCCAGCCATAATGCCATTATTTGGAAACGGTACCGCTTTCACGCCCTTTTTCTGCGCCCAGAATCTTGAATAGGCAAGATTCTTCACCACGCCTTTTTCGATCCATATCACTTTTTCCTGCGGCCGGCCGTCGCCGTTCCACGTTGCCGCGGGCACCTCAGGATGCGTCGGATCGGAGTAGATCGTCACTCGCTCATCGACCATCTTCTCGCCGAGTTTGGTGCCTCCGCCCGGCTTGGCAAGAAAGGTGCGCCCTTCATCGGTTTGCCGTGCATCCATGTTGAACAACATGTTTTGCAGCAATTCGATCGAAGCCGCGGGCTCGAGTATAACGGTGTATTTGCCCGGTTCAATGGCCAGCGGCTGGCGCGAGCCCTCGGCCTTTTCGACCGCGACCTGCGAAGCGGCAGCCGTGTCCATTTTTGCGAGGTCGTTTTGATCCCGTGTCACGTAGCCCGAGCCGGTACCATCGGGCGTGCGCACAGTGGCGGAAAAGTTGACACTGGTCTGGCGATGATAAGCGAACAGGCCTTTGGAATTCATCATAGCTTGAAACCCGGCGCCGTCTTGGAAGAAGCCGGCCGCAATCAATTGCTTCGCGCGGCACGGCTGGATGCTGTTCGCCGCCGCTTGTGTGCGATATTCCGGAGTGACCGCGGCAGTGCTGTCAAAATAGGCGTTCGCAGCGAGATATTTCTGGGGTTCCAAGAATTCCACGTATTCGGGATTCTCGGGAGCGAGCTTGGCCAACTCCTGCGAGCGCTGCACGACTTTTTGCAGCGCAACGTCGTCGAATTCGTTGATCGTCGCCGTGCCGGTGCGCTTGCCATAGCTCGATTGCACGACCAGCGTCATGTCGGTTTGCATACCGCTGGTGGTCACGGTGTTGCGTGCGTATCGAATGTTGCCGCCGGAATTGCCGTTGAGATTGGCCTCGCATTCGCCGGCTTTGGAATAGCTCATGACTTTGGCGAGAATCTCACGAGCCTGGTCTTGGGTTAAGAGAGACATTTTGTCTTCGGCCTTTTTGAGTTGGTGTGCTGGATTCTTGATCCTTGATGCTGGATACTGGATGAAACTCGGGCTTGCATACTCGAATTTCAATCTTCTATCCTCGACCTACAATCCACGATCAACTAAATCTTCCTCTCTGTATTAATCACATTCACCCCATTGAAGCGCGAAGTAGCACAGCCATGTGATACCGCACTGATCTGGCCGGGTTCGCCTTTGCCGTCGAAGAATGAGCCGCCCAGGCGGTAGTCGCCCTCATCGCAAATTTGGGCGCACGAATTCCAAAATTCCTGCGTATTGGACTGGTACGCGACGTCGCGCAGCATTCCGGCGATCTCGCCGTTTTTGATTTCATAAAAAATCTGGCCACCGAATTGAAAATTGTAGCGTTGCTGGTCAATCGAATACGAGCCGTCGCCAATGATATAAATGCCCTTCTCCACGCCTTTGATCATCTCCTCCACGGAAAGATTCGATTTTCCGGGCGCGAGTGAGACGTTTGGCATGCGCTGGAATTGCACGGAGCTCCAATTGTCGGCATAGCAGCAGCCATGTGATTGCGTTTCGCCGAGCATGTGCACTTGATCGCGAATGGCCTGATAGTTGACGAGAATTCCGTCTTTCACCAAATCCCAGCGCTTGCATTGCACGCCCTCGTCGTCATAGCCCACCGCGCCCAGCGAGCCCGGCTGCACTTTGTCAGCGAAGAGATTGACGAGCTGGTTGCCGTAGTTGAAAGATTTGCTTTTCCATTTGTCCAACGTTGCGAAGCTGGTGCCGGCGTAGTTGGCTTCATAGCCGAGCACTCGATCCAGCTCCAAAGGATGGCCGACGGATTCATGAATGGTGAGCCACAGATGCGAAGGATCCAAAACCAGATCGTATTTGCCCGGTTCCACGGATTTGGCGGAATGCTTTTCACGCGCCTGTTGAGCTGCGGCAATTGCATCTTCCAGCATGTCGTAATGTTTGCCATAACGCGTGGTAACGCCTGCGACTTTGCTTTCCGGCCGCGCGCTCAAGTATTCCCAACCCATGCCCATGGGCGCGCTCAAAGCGTCACGGGTTTGAAATTTTCCCTTCTGCGGATCGATGGCAGTGACGGTAAAATTCGGCCAGATGCGATGAATGTCTTGATCGAGGTATGAGCCCTCCGTGGAAGCGAAATATTTTTGCTCATTCACCAGGAACAAAAAAGAGTTGATGAAATTCGCCCCGTTTTTCAAGGCCGCAGCGTTGACCGACATCAATAGATCGACCTTCTCCGAAATCGGCACTTCGAAGGCGTTTTTCTCGACCGGCGTACGCCAGGTGGCTTCACCGTAGCCGGGATTGGGTGCGAGCTGCACGGGCTCTTCCTGGATTTTGGCATTGGCTTTTGCAATCGCCACCGCTTGTGCCGCCGCTTTGGCTATGCCGGCGGTGGTGACGTCGCTGGTCGCGGCAAATCCCCAGGTCCCGTTGGCAATCACGCGAATGCCGGTGCCGTACGATTCCGTGTTGACAATGTTCTGCACTTTGTCTTCGCGTGTGATCACGAATTGGTTCAAATAACGACCGATACGCACGTCGGCATAGGTTGCGCCCTTGCCGCGCGCGGCATTCAGTGCCACCTCTGCCAGTTTTTTCTTTTCACCGTTCGGGATTGGCGTGATCGCACCAAACAGCGAAACCGGCTGGCCGATGAGTGGGATGGTGAGTGAACCTATGCCCACGCCGGTGATTCGTAAGAAGTCACGTCGCTGCAATTGGCATCCTCCTTCTCATGATGTTTCATTACTTGCGGATTGTTGGCGACTGCGGTACTCGGCATGCTATAATAATGGACGAGTTTTGAAGCGGAACGTTGCACTTATACTGCCGGCAAGTCGTTTTGTTTCAAGGGCAAAGAGCCTCCAATGCCTGGCGACTCTGGCAGTGAGACGTTGGGAAATTGCGATTGGTTGCCAGTCCCCGGTCGGCGCGCAAAAATGACCGCCTCACTTCCGCAAGACTACTCTAAAACTGCGGTCGAGCATTTCAAAAAGTCTTTTGATAATTTGAGAAACTTCTCTATACTATCCTCATGAGTAGCAAGCCAGCTGAAAATGTCAATGAAGCGATCCGCAACCGAAGTGCGTTGGTCGCGGGCGCATTCGCCATATTGATGATTGCCTCTGCGTTCGAGACGGTATTTTGCGCGCCGCTGGAAAGCAACCAAGGATGCAGCCAATACGGTTGCTGCCCTGCGCTGACCGCGACCGGGCATGCCAGCGGAGATGCTGCCCGGGCAGCGTCGCAAAGCGGTGGAACGAATCACGCGGCCGGCGGTTCTTCGGCCGGAGAAACCGCGTTTGACACCTCTGAGTGGGAAGGATTTCCGCCCAAACCGGTGCAAGTTATGCCGGCTCCATGTTTTAGAAAACTCCCCTGCTTATTCATCCTCTCTCCATACCGCAGTTCATCGCTTGAGCCTCTCGACCCTCCCCCTCGTTTGAGTTGACCAGCATTCATTCCTGGCTCAGCTTGCCCTCGGCCGTTTTGTCTGTCGCAGGAAGACCTGAGTTGTTGCCGTTTCTTTTAGTCTAACGCGCGCAACGGGGCTGTGCGTCAGGAATGGCGGGTAATGGCATGTAAGCCAGACCACCCTTTTTTATTTTGATGTGTGCATTGTTTTTGCGTATATTGTCTCTGTCTGAAAGGAGTTCGAGACCATGAAATGTCCTGCATGCCAAATCGAGTTGAAAATGGCCGAGCG
This sequence comes from bacterium, assembly GCA_050732395.1. GTDB lineage: Bacteria > Zhuqueibacterota > Zhuqueibacteria > Zhuqueibacterales > Zhuqueibacteraceae > JBIOXB01. Next base: position 36,474 of record JBOHQX010000165.1, on the reverse strand, counting down.
CCAAGGCGTGGAAATAGACTACTGTTCGCAGTGCCGCGGCGTCTGGTTGGACCGCGGTGAGCTCGATAAGATCATCGAGCGTTCGGCAACGATAATGGATTCCGATGATCGCCTAAGTTCCGAAAAATATCGCGAAGAACATAGTCGCGGAACGTATCGCCACGATGATGATGATGACCACCGCCATCACGACCCAAGGTTTCGCAAACGCAGATCTTTTTTGGGTGAGTTTTTCGATTTTGACTAAATGGTATGCATGAATCCTGCCTGCTTGACTTCCGATGCCGTTCGATATCGCCCGGGAAGGGAGCTCAAGACGCTGGATTTGAGTTTATTTCTGTCCAATTGGAGGTTGACTAATATGAACACGATGCGCACCTTTATCCTCATGGCCGCGCTCACCGCTATCTTTGTTTTCATCGGCAATTTGATCGGCGGGCAAAGCGGTATGATGGTGGCTTTCGCATTCGCCGTGTTGATGAATTTCGTCAGTTATTGGTTTAGCGACAAAATCGTTTTGAAGATGTACAACGCGCAGGAAGCCAGCCCCTCGTCCGATCTTTACAGCTTGGTACGCTCGCTGGCGACCCGCGCCAGCCTGCCGATGCCCAAAGTCTATCTCATTCCCGGCGACCAGCCGAACGCCTTCGCCACTGGCCGCGACCCGCAGCATTCCGCCGTGGCTGTGACCGAGGGCATCCAGCGTATGCTTAGCCGCGAAGAATTGTCCGGTGTGATCGGCCATGAATTGGCGCATATCAAGAATCGCGATATTCTCACCGGCACGATCGCGGCCACGCTCGCGGGCGCGATCAGCATGATCGCACAGATAGGCCAGTTTGCCATGTTCTTCGGCGGCCGCAGCGATGACGAGGAGGGTGGCAGCAATCCGATCGTGGGCTTGATCATGATCATCGTCGCACCGATCGCGGCCATGCTGATTCAAATGGCGATCAGCCGCTCGCGCGAATACGTCGCCGACGCCGATGGCGCACGCATCGCGGGCAGTCCGCACTATCTTTCCCGGGCTCTGCACAAATTGCAGATGGGCGTGGAACAAATTCCGATGCAGGCCAGTCCCTCCACGGCGCACATGTTCATCGTGAGCCCGTTGAGCGGCGGCGGCCTCGCCGGCCTGTTCAGCACGCATCCGCCCATGGAAGAGCGCATCGCGCGTCTGGAGAGCATGCGGCTGTAAAAGTGCATGAGACGGGCCCGTTCACGTTGTCGTTGAAGCAATCCCTTGGTTCGATATCGGGGATTGCCGTGGCAGTGTTTTTGTCAAGCTGATTGAAGAACAACAGCTATTCGAAGTGTATAGATGAACTGTAAGCCGGTGCTCAGTAATGAAGACTTAAAGACTGGGTGCCGGTTTTTTGTTGTGAGTGCAGCGACGCACGCCGGACCTTCAGGCGTCGCGAACCCGCCTTCGCACGGAAAGGACTGAATGTCGAACATATATTTGTGGGTTGGCTTCAATGCTTTTGTTCTGGCCATGCTCGCCCTGGACTTGGGCGTGTTTCATCGCAAAGCACACGAGGTCAAAACCAAGGAAGCCCTGTGGTGGAGCGCGATGTGGATTGCGCTGTCACTGCTGTTCAACGTCGGTATCTATTTTTATCTCGGCACGGAGCCGGCGCTGCAGTTTCTAGCCGGCTATCTCATCGAAAAGTCCTTGAGCGTCGACAACATCTTCGTCTTTCTCATGATCTTTTCTTATTTCCGCGTGCCGGCGCTCTATCAGCACAAAGTCCTGTTCTGGGGCATTCTGGGGGCGCTCATCATGCGCGCGATTTTTATTGCCTCCGGCGTGGCCTTGCTCGCCAAGTTTCATTGGATCATCTATCTCTTTGGTCTTTTTCTGGTCTTCACCGGCATTCGCATGTTCAAGCAGGAAGACGAGGAAATCCATCCGGAGAAAAACCCCGTGCTCAGGCTGTTTCGCCGCTTCATGCCGGTAACAGAAAACTACGTCGGCGGAAAATTCTTCGTGCGGAAAAACGGGCTGTATGCCACGCCTTTGGTCGTCGTGCTGCTGATGATCGAAACCACCGATTTGGTGTTCGCACTGGACTCGATTCCGGCAATTTTGGCCATTTCCCGGGATCCGTTCATAGTCTATACTTCCAATGTCTTCGCGATTCTGGGATTGCGCGCGCTCTATTTTGCCGTGGCTGGACTGATGCGGCTTTTCCACTATCTCAATTACGGGCTGGGCTTGATTCTGATCTTCATCGGCGCGAAGATGCTGCTGATCGACTTTGTGAAAATTCCGATTGGATGGGCGCTGGGCGTGGTGGCATTTCTTCTGACCGCTTCGATTCTATCGTCCGTGTTGTGGCCGCTTCGCGACAAGGAGGTGCCGGCTGCCAAGCCCGCGCCGAAAAAGCAGAGCAAAGCAAAGAAAAACTTGGAATCGACTTGAGAGGCTCGGGGAGCGATTTATGACTTTGGAGATCACATTCATTCTGCTCTTGATCATCGCCAACGGCGTGCTGGCAATGTCCGAAACCGCCGTGGTATCCTCGCGCAAGACCCGCTTGGAGCAATGGGCGAATGAAGGCAATCACGGCGCGCGCGTCGCTTTTGAATTGGCGAATGACCCCACCCGGTTCCTGTCTACCGTGCAGTTCGGAATTACATTGATCGGCACCTTCGCCGGCGCATTTGGCGGCGCAACCATCGCCCAGCCCTTGGCTGAAGCTCTGAAAGGCGTTTCTGGGCTGGCGCCCTACAGTGAATCCGTGGCCTTCGGGCTGGTCGTCTTCGTGATCACCATGCTTTCACTCATTCTCGGCGAGCTTGTTCCCAAACGTTTGGCCTTGTATCATCCCGAACGCATCGCGGCGTTCATGGCTGCGCCCATGCGCGCGCTGGCTGTGTTTGCTTCGCCCTTTGTCAAATTACTGAGCGTTTCCACGGAAGGCATTCTGCGCTTCTTTCGCGTCAAACCTTCCGAGGAGCCGCCGATCACCGAAGCGGAAGTCGTAGCCATGATCGATCAGGGCACGCAGGCGGGCGTGTTCGAAGAAGCCGAGCAAAACATGGTCGAAGGCGTGTTTCGCCTGGCCGATCGTCGCGTGAGCTCATTGATGACCTCACGCAGCGACATCGTCTGGCTCGATCTCGACGACTCCGTCGAAGAGGTTCGCAGCAAGATTGCCGGCAGTGGTTATTCGCGCTTTCCCATTTGCCAGGGCAGCCTGGACAATTTTCTCGGTGTCGTGCGCGTAAAGGACTTGCTGGCACGCGCGCTCGGCGGCCAGCCGCTGGATTTGCGCGCTTCGTTGCGGCAGCCGCTGTTTGTGCATGAAAAAATGCGCGCCCTCAAAGTTCTGGAGTTGTTTAAAGAATCGCGCACCCATATCGCGCTGGTCATCGACGAATACGGCGAGATTGAAGGCCTGCTCACGCTCAACGATATTCTCGAAGCGATCGTCGGCGACGTGCCCAATGTTGGTGCCGTGCTCGAGCCGCAAATCGTGGAGCGGGAGGACGGCTCATGGTTGATTGATGGTCTGCTCACTATCGATGAATTCAAGCAATATTTTGATCTCTCCGAATTGCCCGGCGACGAGCGCGGCGACTTTGAGACCGTCGGCGGATTCGTGATTACGTCTCTCGAGCACATTCCCTCTGCCGGCGAATCTTTTGAATGGGAAGGTTTTCGCTTTGAAGTGGTGGATATGGACGGCCCGCGCGTCGACAAAATATTGCTGCGCCGATTGAATAAAAATGTCGAAGAAAAAGAGGCGCACGAAGTGGTTTGGTAAGAGCGGCGCATTCTGAAGGAGGCGTAGCCGCATCTTGTCCGGCGCAATGTGGTGGAGGTGTTGACTTATTGATGAACTGACTGCAAGCATCATGACCGTTCACGAAAAACGCAGCCGTTTTGGCTATCCCTTCGTGCGGCTGGGCATCATCGGCGGCGGGCAGTTGGGCCGTATGCTGGCGAGCAAAGCCAAACAAATGGGCTTATTCGTGGCCGTCCTGGATCCCACCGCCAATTCACCGGCTGGACAGTGGGCCGACGTCGAGATTGTCGGCGATTTTTACGACGCTCAAAAATTGCAGGAGTTGGTTCGCCTGAGCGAGGTCGCAACGTATGATATCGAGCACATTGACGCGGCATTTCTGAAAACACTCTCGGAATCCGGCTGTCGCATTCATCCGGCCCCGCAGATTCTGGCAACGCTGCAAGACAAATTGCTGCAAAAGGAAATTCTGGCGCGCCACGGTATTCCGGTGCCGCGGTTTCAAGCGGCGGATAGAATAGACGTTGAATCCTGCTCGCTTTTCGGTTTCCCATTGGTGCAAAAGCTCCGCTGCGGCGGATACGACGGCCGCGGCGTAAGAATCTTGCGCGAGCGCGCGGATCTGGCCTCTGCACTGCCGGGCGAATCTCTGCTGGAAGAACACGTTGCGCTTGAAAAAGAGCTGGCGGTGATGGTGGCGCGCAGCGTCAACGGCGAGATGAAATGCTACCCCGTCGTCGAAATGCAGTTCGCTGCACCGGGGAACATTTTGGAGGTATTGATCGCACCCGCGCGCCTTGACCAACGATTGCAGCGCCGCGCTCAGGAAATCGGAGCCGCCTGCGTGGAAGTATTGCAGGGCGCGGGCGTGTTCGGCGTCGAGCTGTTCTTGTCACGGCAGGGTGAATTGCTGGTGAATGAAATCGCGCCGCGGCCGCACAATTCCGGGCACTACACTATTGAAGCTTGCGCCACCAGCCAATTCGAGCAGCACGTACGCGCGATCACGGGCCTGCCGCTGGGCTCCACGCAACTCTTGCGGCCCGCGGTGATGTTGAATCTCCTGGGCGAGCCGCATTGCTCCGGCCTTCCCGTGCTCGAAGGCTTGCCCGAAGTCCTCGCGATTCCGGGCCTGTCTTTTCATTGGTACGGTAAGGCCGAAACCCACCCGCTACGCAAAATGGGCCACGTCACGATTCTGGACGAGAATATTGACGAGGCCCTTCGTAAAGCCCGCCGGGTGAAAGAAGTTCTGAAGGTTGTTGGTGGTTGAGTGTGGATCGTGGTTTGTGGGGGGAGGGTGGAGAAGTCGAGGATAGTAGATCGATGATAGTAGATTGTAGATAGTTGATAGTGCTTCGCGCAGTATCAAGCATCAAGTATCAAGTATCCAGCATCAAGCTTCCAGCGACCAACTTCGCAAGGTGATCTATGTCTGGTCCCCTCGTCGGCATCATCATGGGCAGCGATTCAGATCTGCCGGTGATGCAAGAAGCCGCGGACATACTGAAGGAATTCGGCGTGCCCTATGAAATGACTATTGTCTCGGCGCATCGTACGCCACAGCGCATGTTTGATTATGCGCGTACGGCGGAGGAGAGAGGGCTGCAAATCATCATTGCCGGCGCGGGTGGCGCCGCGCACTTGCCTGGTATGGTGGCTGCTATCACCTCGTTGCCGGTCATCGGCGTCCCGGTCCAGGCGGCGTCGTTGGCGGGATTGGATTCTTTGCTTTCGATCGTGCAGATGCCCGCCGGGGTTCCGGTCGCGACCGTCGCGATCAACAATGCCAGGAACGCCGGAATTCTCGCCGGTCAAATTGTGGGCCTCAAGCTCCCGGAAGTCCGCGCGTGTGTTAAGACTTACAAGGCGCGGCTTGAAGAGATGGTACTTGCCAAGGCCGGGAAGATGGCGGGGAGCTCGTAGATAGAAGATTGAGAATCGAAGATCGAACGTAACTGTTCAGCTGATTGACGATTTCCGATTTACGATCGCAGATCGATAATCGTAAATCGCGGATCGGAAATCAATGACTATTACGGCTTCTTGCGTTACAAACTCTGCAAAGCCGAAGTAAGGCGCTGGATAGTTACGATCGAACATAATGAAGAGATCTGGCATGAACCTCGTGCCCGCGACTCCGGCCTCCATTCAATTTGCTGCAGAAATTATTCGCAGCGGCAAACTAGTGGCCTTTCCGACGGAGACGGTTTATGGTTTGGCTGCGGATGCTTTAAACGCTCCAGCGTGCGCTAAAATTTTTGCCGTAAAAAATCGGCCTTATTTCGATCCCTTGATCGTCCATGTCGCAGATTTGAGTTGGCTGGAAAAACTGTGCGCGCAACTCCAGGCACAGGCGCGACGACTTGCCGAGGAATTCTGGCCCGGGCCGCTCACGCTCGTCGTTCCCAAAACCGATTTGGTGCCCGAGCTGGTGACCGCGGGTCTGCCAAATGTTGCGCTGCGCATGCCGGATCACCCGGTCGCTTTGGCATTGATCCGCGCCGCGCAAAAGCCGCTGGCGGCGCCGAGCGCGAATCCGTTCGGCTATCTGAGCCCCACCACGGCGCAACACGTCGCCGAACAACTCGGCGACAGGATCGACATGATTTTGGACGGCGGGCCTTGTGCAGTCGGAGTGGAATCGACGATTCTCGATCTCAGTGGAGAAAACCCCAGGCTGTTGCGCCCGGGCGGCTTGGCGTTGGAAACGCTTGAACAAGCGATCGGTAAGATCGAAGCTCTGCGACCGGACCCTCAGCGTCCGCTTGCGCCCGGACAATTGCCGAGCCATTATGCGCCGCGCACGCCGGTTGAGTTTTTGACCAGTGATTTCAGATTCCCCAACGACCGGAAAGTGGGATTGCTTGCATTCCAGTCACCTGCAGAACACCTGCCATTTGAAAAAACAGAAATCCTCTCGCCGCATGGTGATTTACAGGAAGCTGCCGCAAATTTGTTCCTTTGCCTGCATCGTCTGGATCGTGCAGGCCTGGATGTGATCTATGCCGAAGCCGTTCCGGAAACCGGCTTAGGGCGGGCGATTATGGACCGCTTGCGTAAGGCTGCAGGTGTGAGCCCGGCACGATAACCTTGCGGTGCAGCTTTTCAGCTTCCACGGTTGATCGCCAGAACGGTTTTTTCGCTCCTGTAACAAATCTACCTTCCCGCCGTGTTTGCCCCGCCTCTCATTTTTTAAAATTGATTTAAATTTTTCTGCATCGTTGCGCCTTAATATCTATTAAACAAGCGTATGAACGCTTATCATCACAATGCCGCGCGCGCCGACGACACGGATGAACGCTGGTCCTGCCCCTATCCACATCAAAAACATAACGGTGCGGCGCCAAATCCGGCGGAAACAGACCCTCTCATCGCTGCTTTCGACGCCATTGATACCGTTTGCACCGAGCCAACGTGTTTGCAGCCCGTGCAATTTTGCCCGGCCTGCGGCACCAGCAACCGTTCTTTGGCGAAATTCTGCCGCGCTTGCCGCCAACCCTTGGCTTTCGAAGATGCCATGGTCAAATTCCAGGCGGCGCATGAGATTGATGCGAAGAGAGTGATCAACGAATTTCGCCAGGTCGAGTTGCCGGATTTGCAAGGCCGGCCGGTGAGCGCCATGGTCACGGGCTGGGGCTATACTCTCCTGGCAGCGACCGGCTGGGGTCTCGGCGTACAGCCCAATACGCATTTGGAGTCGCAGTGCTGGCTGTCACAATTCGAGATTGAGGGCACGGAAACGATCACCGCTTTTTGTGCACTGCGCCATGCCGATTTGCCGCCCGGCTTTTTGGCAATCGGCGCCCATCAGATTTATCGCATCGATTTATTGCCGGAGAGGCAGTGCAAAACCTTGTTTCGAATACCGGATCCTGCCTGGACGATCTCCGGCACGGCGTTGGCCGGTGCGTTGCTGGTGGTGAGGGTCTGCCATCGCCAATCCGGCTGGCATCGCTGGCTGTTGATCGATTGCAAGGATGAACAGATCAAAACGCCGCCATTGCAACAGCGGGGCGAAATGAGCGACATGATTAGTTTGGCCGAGCCCGGCAAGCTGATGTATCACACCATAGATGAAATCGTTCAAATTGACGTGTGCGCCGGCAGCGAGCAGCGCCAGCCCGGCCCGCCGTGTGGGCTGAACCTCAAGGTTCGACCGCAGTTCTTTGCACGCACCGGTGAAGTCTTTCTGTGCGGCTTAGACGGAGTGCTCTATCGCTGCAATCTTGCCGAAGGCCAAACCATGCCGGAAATCTTTGGTCGTGGACGGCATGAGCTCGTGCACATGTTTCTCAATGCCTACGACGACTATCTCTATTTGCTCTGCCGCGACAATCTGGTTTTGATCGACTACCCTTCCGGCTCAGCGCTGTGGAATTCACAGCAACATTTGAAAACCTTGATCCATTGCGGCAACCTGCAACCACAGCAGTGGGGAAATTATTTGATGTTTTCCGTGCGTAACTCCGGCTCTTCCGAGGCCGCGGAACGCGTAGCGTTGTTCTCGTTCGAGCAGCGTAGCGCGCCGTTGCTGTTGCATCCCGCGGCGGCGCAGATGCCGGCACCGGTCGCAGGCGTCACCAATTTGATCGCCGCCCGCAAGCGGCGTGAGATAGAGCCTGGGGAGCCTACCGCACTTCTGCTGTTTCAATTCTAACACCTTACTCATACCGTGAACGTCATCTGCCCAAATTGCCACGTCTGGAATCTCGGGAGTCTCTCTGCTGCCGATAAGTTTTGTAGTTGGTGCGGCAGCTCGCTGTTTGCAGTGGAAGCTCGTCTCTCATCAGAGGTGATGTATCTCGCGCCGGAGCACGAGAGCGCCGGCAACTGCCGCACTACTGCAGGGCAGCCACCCAAAGGCGAGCAGCCGGATTTCTGCGTGATTTTGAAAAACAACGGTCTCGTGCCGGTGCAAGTCGTAGGCCTCATCACTTCACCGGTGCCGTGCGTTCATTTTGCCACGCGAAAAACCGCGGTCAGGCAAGCTGGACGAAAAACGCGGCAGGGTCATTCGTCCGGCATGATTCATCTGGCCCCCGGCGAAATGCGTGAAATAGAAGGGTGGCTGAACATGGCGAAACTGCGCCAGGCGATGCGTACCCCAGCCGCCGGTGCGCAAATGCCTTCCGCCCAGAGCGAACCCTTTTCGCCTCCGCCGAAGTCATATTTGCAAGAAGCTCCGCCGATACTGGGCTTGAAAGATAAGCGTGAAAAACTGCCGGTTGAACCCGCGCCTGCACGGCCCATGGTTGAAGAATCCAAAGGTGAAACGCGCCGGCACAGCTTAGAGCTTCACGTGCAAGTGCAGCTTTCCCCGCCCTGGCAGGCGCCTCCCCTCGAATTGACCGTGCTCCCACCGCCGGAATTTGAGTTGTTGACGCCCGCGTTGCATTTGCTCCCGGCGCCCGAAGCAGGAATGCGCACCACCAAATGTGCGCCTGCTGCCGTGCTGCGTCTGTGCCGCGGCATTGCCAAGATTTCCGCGCTGGAGAGCGCGCACCCGGGCATTCGCCTCGAACTTGAAACGCAAAACGGGCTTCCGGCGGAGCTGCAGGCAAGCGGCGAAAACAATGAACTGCGCTTTCTGGTCGAAGTTGCGAACGAGGTGATTGCCTCTCATCGCAAGAAAGGCCTGCCGTTGCAGGTCGATCTCAATGTCATTTGCTCTGCGCCGCCGGGCGTTTTTCAACTCCAGCGTGCGCCCCTGCAAATCATACCGCGTTTGTTCGCCCATCTGGCTTTTCCGGATATGGACAGCGCTCCTGCCGCCGGCCTATCAGAATTGAAAACATGGGCACTCGCCGGCCGTGTACGCGACCTGCCGGTGCGTGTGAAGAATGACGGCGATCAAGATCTCGAAATCTTTGCCGTCGAGGCCACGCGCGAATTGGGCCAGCTCATGCGCAAAAGCCCGGCGTTACCCACGCGCCTCGCACCTCAAGAAATTGCAACTTTTAATTTCATGCTCGATCTGCGCACCGCCGGCAATGACCTTCCGGCTCCTGCTCCGGAAGTCAGCACGGGGCTGGTCGCGTTTCGCTATCGTACTGCAGAAAAGGGCAGCGAATCTGCGGCGCAATTTGCTTTGCAGGTGGAAACGCGCACGCCTTCCGCTTTCAAAGGTGTTGCCGCATTGGACTTCGGCGCAAGCGATTCCTGTCTGGCGGTACTGGATCCCGGGGACGGCGTGAGCCCTTCTGGCCGCCTGCTCGACCTTCAGGGCGAAACCTTCACGCCGGCGGTTTTGGCTTATCGCCACGCCGGGCCAGAGAAAGAGCGGAACTATGAAGTCGGCCATGCCGCCGCGGGAACGCAACGCTCCCTCGCGCAGGCATGGTATGTGGTGGAAGACTTGAAGCGATCCTTGCAGCACGAGCAGGCGCGGCTGGTTTTGCCGGCGCAGACAACGGCGCCGATCATGCTGACGAACGCTGCGATCCTGTCGGACTATTTGGGTGCATTGTTGCGTGCAGCGGAAAATCGCCTCGCCGGTGAAATCTTTCAACGCAGCCGGCAACAGCCGGAAGCGGACTTCGGGGCCTGCATGCTGCAGGAGCTTTTGGTGACCTGTCCGGCGACTTTCACGTTCCAACAAAAGCAAATTCTGCGGCAGACGCTGGCCGGGCTCGGCGTGAACGTGAACGCCGAGACTTTCCAATCTGCTGCGGCCATGTCGTGTTTTTCAGAGCTGGGAAAGATCTTGTCATCACGAACGGCCGAAAGCTCGAGTGCGGGCGCCGGTCCTCAGCCCCTTGTGAGGGCTATCCAGATGCGGCATGTTTTGGCGTATGATTCGGGCGCGGCCTTTACGGATATTGCGCTGGTGCGGCTCGAGTATGCGGCCAGATCCGGCAAAAAGCTTGAAGAGAGTGGAGCGGTGAAGGTCCGCACCACGATCCTCGGCCTCGACGGCGACGATCAATTCGGAGGGCAAAACGTGACCGCTGCCATGGCAAAATATCTCGCGCAACAAGCGGTGGCACAACTTGGGCACAAGTTGAAAAAGCGCGCACAAGTGCCGCTGTGGTTTCATCCCGGCACTTTGCCGGTCAATAAGATCGAGCAAATCGGTTTCTTGAATTGGAAGTGTCTATGGCATCATGCGGAACAATTGAAGCGACGGCTTACGCTCGATCCCGCTCTGGTGGAGAGCAGGACGCCGCCAATGACGCTGCAAATTGTTGTCGACAAAAAGCTGGAGACGGCAACGATCGCGCCTCTGGCGGTAAAAGCCGGCTTTTTGGAGAAAATACTCGTCCCGCGCCTGGAGTTGCATCTGCGGAAAATGCAGAAATTGGTGCGGCAGGCCGGCTTGCGGTCCCCGGATTTGATCTATCTCTCCGGCCGGAGCGCGGTCTTGCCGGCGGTGCGTATGATGATCACCAGCGCATTTAACAGCCGCGTTGTTTTTGCAGGTACGCTTCACTCTTCAGATAACTGGCCTGCGGCAAACCCCGCCTTCTTGCAGAATTTGAAAGCAAGCGTCGCACTAGGCAGTGTGCAATATTTACGGTTACTGCAGAATGGCGGCATCTTTTTTAGGAGTTCAATATGAAAACGAGGGTCGCTTGGCTATTGCTCATTGCCGCCGGCATTGGCGTTGGCCTGGCGCTGGCTTCGAAGCGAGATACACGCACGCCGCCGGACGGCAGGGCGGCGCTCACCCCCTTCGGTGGCGAGCTGGTGTTGTCGGACGGGCAACGCCTCGAAATTGCGCTTGCTCCAGCTCAGAAGGATAGTTTCGCAGTAGAATTCCGCGTCGCCGTGTCACCCGCACAAAAGTTTCAGCGGCACCGCTGCCTCATCTCCGGCAATAGTAAATACATTTTGAAGACCACACCCTTGCGGCGATGGGCATTGCAGGGCGACACGCTCATGGTCTTATCCGAAATCAGTTTGACGCTGCGCGCCCACGCGGACTCTTCCAAACCTCTGGTGTTGAAGCTTGATTTCGTAAATCTCGATGCCCATCCCGAGGTACGAGGTACCGCGACGCTGACGGTGGCCGCAGCTCCGGGATTGCGTGGGCCCACACCCGCGCCGGCGACGGTGGTGACGGCCGCCAAATCTACACAGCCGGATACTGCCGCCGAAGGCAGCGTTGCCGGCGCAAAAACCAAGAGTGAGGCGGCACCACGGGATACGACCGTGGCACACGACCAGGCGGGTGTCGATGGTGCAAGTGCACAAACGCAATTGGATCAGGCTCTCGAGAAGAAGAGTGCAGAGCATGCCTTGCAAGAAGGACAAGAGCAATTGTGGGTGCCAATCGCGTTTTTGCTGTTGGGCATCGCCCTAATTGCGCTGCTCAGCATCGTCACCAAGGTGAAGTCGCGGGAGGCCAGGACTCAAGCACGTTCGCGCTTGAAGCCGCTGGTGGTGCCCGCACCTCACCGTGAGCCGGGCGCTGGCGGCGGTCTCACGCCCGAAGCACCGGCAGGAAAAGCAGAGGCTGGTGCCGCGGCGAAATCCCCAGCCGTCGCCCGAGGCGGGAGTGTCCGCGAGCTGCTGCGTGAGCATGAGAATTTGCCGGTAGCGCAAACCATGGCGCCGCCAATTGATTTGTTTGCGGAAGATCTCGATACGTCCGGAGGTTTGGTTGCACCCGCCAGCCTGCAAACCGCCATGCACAAATTGCGGAATATCACCACTGACACCCAAAAAGCGCTGGCAGTGCAATGCCAAGCGCTCGAACAATTTGCTCGCCATACGGAAAGTGTGCGCGGCTTCTTGCTGGAGGGCGCTGCGCCGCAGGAAAACGCCACGGTGAGCGGTACGGCACCACGGGCTTCCAAACCGCTTCGGAATGGGCACGGCCAGGCTTCCGAGGAAGGCAAGCCGGCGGAGCTCTCTTTGCGTGTTGTGCCGGCGGAGGAGCAGGGCGATAACTTCGAAGAAGTGGCCAGCGCGATCGACGTCCTGATCGCCGCCAGCGAGGCGAAGCCGCTTGTTGCGCCGGCTGCCGCCATGTCGCAAAAAATCGATTCCCTGCGTCGCATCGGTAGCGGCTTGCAGGACTTGGCGGGTATCTGCCGTGCGCTGGCGCTGGCGGCACCGTTGGCGGATGTAGAAAACCTGGCGCGCAAAGTGCAGGATCTGCAGATGAGCTGCGAGGCGTGGAAGTTGGATCAGTCCGTAAAACTTTCTTTTTCTCTTCCTCGTTCATCGCAAACGCGGACACCGGCCCGGCGCGAGATTGTCGATGCCATCGTCGACAGCCTTCACGAAACGCGTAAAATTGCAGTGCAAGGCCCGATTTATTTCGAGCGGCGCCTCACACAGTTGGTTGAATACGATCTGCCGAAATTGCGCCAGCAGTTCAAGGAAATTGAGAATGAGGAGATGAGGAGGTTGTGGGAGGAGATGGTGGTTTGAAGATCGAAGATGGAGGATTGTGGATCGTGGATGGTAGATTGTGATTCGTGTGAAACAAAAAGGTCTTCCAGGGTTTCAAAGCCTGGAAGACCTTTTTGTTTCAACGCGACAATCAACGATCAACCATCCACGATCATCTATCCTCGATCCTCGATCGCCCTCACCTCCCGCCTCCGCCGTCTTCTTCTATTTCGGTTTCCGGCACGGGCATGGCAGACACCACCACATCGCCGGCGCGATCGGTGGGCAACTGGGCCAAGCGGCCGTATCTTCTCAAGTCCACCCAGCGATGGCCTTCCATGAATAGCGAATAACGCTTTTCATACAACAATTGATCCAAAGCGTTTGCCGCTGAAAGCGTGACTGCCGGCAATCCTGCTGCGGCGCGCACGAGATTGATATCCCCTTGCGCTGCGCCCAGTTGGCCCAGCCCGATATTCGCTTCCGCACGCAACAGAATTAATTCTTCGTTGCGAATGATGGGTAACGGATCGGTCGAGCTTGACGTGACCGTGACTGCCAGTGAGGTGGTCAGGCCTTCGAAGGTTGTGGGCGGAGTGCGCACTTTGACCTTGGTGGCAAAACGTTGATCTCCGGCCTCGGCTTCGGTTTGAAAAGTCTGGTGCGCCATCAACTTCACGAAGGCGGCGTCCGGATTTTCATAGACTTCATTGGTTTGATCACCCAAGCCGCCGCCATAAACTTGATAAGCGCCCAAATTCAGCGGCAAGGCGGGATCCAAAAAGGAGGCGCCCAAAGCCGTGAGTGCATCTTGGAACTTGCCTTCATAAACCGCAACGCGCGCCTTGAGGGCGCGATTGAGCCTGGCAAAAGTGGCCGGCGTATTGAATGCTGCGAGTCCGTTCGACAGAGTAAATGGAAATGCTGCGCCTCCGGCCGCAAGATTGGTATTGCCGGCATCCAACAAGCGATTGATTTCGGCGAACGCTTGCGCTTTGCTTGCCACGGGAATGGAGAGATCACCGGAATAGTCGATCTTGATACCGTTCACATCCATGTAATTCAGGTTGAGAAGCAGTTGATAAGCCATGATTGTTTGCGCGAAACCATCCACTGCAGGTCCGGCGTTTTTGTCCAGCAAGAAGCGGCAGTTGGCTATGGTGCGATAGCGCCCGGTCCACGGCCGCGTGGTGAGAAAACCTCCGGGGTCGGTATTGCCATTCAGCAATTCGCCGGTGTAGCGCGGGTCGGCTGGTTCGAAGTAATACGATTCGCGACCATGAATGCCGACGACGCGCAAATAGATCGCCCAATCAATTCGCATGCTGGCTTCCACACCGGTGACGATGCTTTGAATGGAAACGTCGTCCACGATGGGTGAGTTCGGATTGGAAAATTCCAGCGTTTCGCAGCTCATCATAAAGAACGCCACACTTAGCAGCGCCAGCAATTGATTGTATTTTTGCAGGTGTGTTTTTTGCATAGTCCTTCCTCCTTTATAAGCCGAATGCAACATTGAAGTAGAAGGAACGTGATGACGGATACGGAATGGTATCCACCGAACGGCCAATGGAAACGTTGCCGAATTGGCTCACTTCGGGATCGTAACCGTCATAGTCCGTGAACATCAACAAATTGCGGCCGGAAACGCCGACTTTCAAATAAGACACCTGGCCGTTAAACAGACTATTCACACTCGTTCGGGGAAAGGTGTAGGCCAGGGTGACTTCGCGCAATTTCACATAGGTGCCGTCTTCAATGTATTGCGCCGTTTCATTTCCCGCCACGGTCGACCGGCCAAAGCCCTTGGGCACCATCACCGTCGTATCGCCGATGTTGAAAGTCGCGAGCTCGTCATAATCCTTCGAATTGCCGCCGAGATCGTAGATAAACTTGCCAAGATTGATGACGTCGCCGCCCTGTTTCCAGTCCAGCAAAAAGCCAAATTCAACCGGGCCGTAGTTGAGATTGTTACTGAACGAGAATTGAAAATCCGGCGTCTCGTTGCCGAGCGGTCTGTTCCTGAAGATGGGATTGCCCTGCGCATCTGCGCCGACCGAATCCACTTCGGCACCGATGATGGTGGTCGGCGACAGGCCTTCTTCAATACGAAACGTCCCCAAAAAAGTGGCGAAGCCGCCGATGTTGAAGGGATCGACTTCTAATTCCGTGATCTTGGAATCGGTCTTATAGAAATTGATGCGCGCGTTCCAATGCATGTTGCGTCTGCGCATGGGTACCAATCCCAGCGAAATTTCCACGCCTTGCGTGCGCATTTTGCCGCCATTGATGATTTCTTCAGTGAATCCCGAAGAAGGCGGCAGCGTGGGCGAGAGCAACAATTCGCTGATGTTTTGCCGGAAATAGGTGAAATTCAGAGAAACTGTTTCACTGGCAAAGGAGGCATCGAGACCAGCCTCCAGCTCCCGCGTTCTTTCGGGTTGAATTTCGGCATTGCCGCGCCGCGCTGCCGGGATCAAGCCCGCCTGGCCGCCGGCGTTGGCTGGAATCAGTGAAGTAAATTTGGCATCTGCAGGCGGCAAATTGCCGGTCTCGCCGTACGCGGCACGCAACTTGAACTCATTGGCAAACGAATTGAAAACGCCGTATTGCGTCAAGCGCACCGAAGCCGAGGCTTTGGGATACAAATAATACTTTTTCGTATCGCCGTTGCTGCTGCTGGCGTCGCCGCGAAAGCCTGCAGTGAGGAAGATCTTTTCCTGCAAGTTGATTTCTTCCTGCGCATAAAAGCCGCGCAATCTTTCGATCAGGCGATTTTGAAAAGTGTTGACGGTGGCCGCCTGGTCGACGTTGGTTTGGGTGGTGATCAAACCGCGGGCTTCGTTCAACACGTTGTTGAGATTTTGGTTCTCGAATTGATAGCCCGCCGAGGTCTGAAAGATGGTGTTATTACCCGCGGTAAAATTGTGCGCGAGATTCAAATACAAATTGGAATTCGTGCTTTCAGTCGTGCCGAATAAAGACGCACCCGCCAGATCGCGGCCGGCTTCATACTGCAATTCCGGCGGCGACACGATTTTGTTCTCCTGCGAATAGAAATCCACGCCGGTTTGCACAATGAAATCGAGGCTTTGCTTCTGGCCGCGCAAAAGGTTCCAACTCAAGCGCAAAGAGCCGAGCGTGCGGTTGACGAGCTCATTATTGATGAGCAAATCACGCGTTTGCACCGGATTGGAAGGGTTGAAAGGATGCACGGGATACACGCCGCTTTGCGGACGAATGTCGTAGAAATGCGGCGTAAAGCCCAGCGAGAAGCCAAAGGTGGTGTTGGTATTGTCATTGCCGGTGATGCCGCGATCGGACTCCGAACGTGTGTAGTTCAAAAAGGCGTCTGCTTTGACTCGGTCGCTGAACCTGTGATTGAGATTGACGCGGCCGCCATATTTCTGATACCCGCTGCCCGCGATGATACCGTCTTCATCGCGCAGCAAGCCGGAGAGGTAAAACTGCGTGCGGTCGGAGCCGCCGCGAGCACTGAGGTTAGTCTCAGTCAGAAACCCTTCCTCGCCGTACATGACGTCTTCATAATCGACGTTCAGGCCGCCGCTGGCGTGAAAGGCATCCACACCGGCTTGACCGAAGTGTCTATTGATGGTCGAGTCAGTTGCGCCGGCGAAATTGCGGCTCCCGATTTTACGCAGCAACGTGTTGAAGCCGAGTTGCTGGTTGACGTCAATTTTGGTCTTGCCCGGCGTGCCTTGTTTGGTGGTGATGATGACGACGCCGTTGGAGGCTTTCGAGCCGTAAATTGCCGCGGCGCTCGAGCCTTTCAACACTTCAATGTTTTCAATTTCGTTGGGGTTGATGTCCGCCACGCGGTTGGTGGGCTGGCCTTGCGGGTTGGGGCTGCCTGCTCCCGTGGCCGCGGTCACCAAATCAATACCGGATTGATTCGCCGCGTTGTTTATGATGACGCCGTCGACAACGTATAGCGGCTGCGTCGTGCCCTCAATAGTGGAAGTGCCGCGCAAATCGACGTTGATACCGCCACCGGGCGCGCCGGTGTTTTGGCTCACGTTCACACCTGCGAATTTGGCGGTCAAGGCGCGATCCAAGGTTTGCGCTGGCGCAGCTACCAACTCATTGGCTGACACAGTTGCGACTGCATTGGCAAGATTCCGCCGCGCCACTGAAGTCGCCACACCGGTGA
Organism: bacterium; assembly: GCA_050732395.1. Lineage (GTDB taxonomy): Bacteria > Zhuqueibacterota > Zhuqueibacteria > Zhuqueibacterales > Zhuqueibacteraceae > JBIOXB01. Next base: position 19,206 of record JBOHQX010000165.1, on the reverse strand, counting down.
CCACAACTTCAGACAGCTTCAGCACGTCTTCTTCGAGCGCAATGTTGAGCGCTCCACCTCCTGCCGGCACCTGCAGTTCTTTGGTTTTGTAACCGATAAAGCTGACCACCAACGTCGCCGAGCTCATGCCGGTCAATTTGAGCCGGAAATCGCCGTTGACATCGGACGTCGTGCCGAAACTTGTGCCCTTGACGGCAACATTGGCGCCCGGTAAGAAATCGCCGGACTCTTGCGCCGTGACCGTGCCCGAGATCGTCAGCTCTTGAGACCTCGTCTGGGTCACGCCGAAGAGCAAGACGAGCGCCACCAGAAAACACTCTCGACGCAAGTGTTTCATAGCTCCTCCTCGTGAAAAGGTGAATTGCAGTCTGAAGCGTAGGGCTTCAGCAGATTGGTATCCAACTTCCAAGAAACTTGGTGACTTCCGATTTTCGATTTACGATCGCAGATCGATAATCGTAAATCGCAAATCAATGACTCTTGCGGTTTCTTGTGGTGCAAACTCTGCAAAACCGAAGTAAGGCGCTGAGAATAATTACTGCCAAACCATTGAACGCAAATGAATGAGCTCAAATCTGGCGGGAAGATTTGTTGTTGAGATTCTTCTTGTTTTGTTAAGAAATTGCAAAGATTATACCGGCTTGGCTGTGGTTGTGTCATAAAAAAGTAGCGTTACGAGTTTCCGCTTGATAGTAACTAAGAGCTTGATTTTTCGGCATACCTATATTATCCGGGAGGAGCCGATCGCCAATTTCTGAAGTATTCACTAGGTGTTTCCAACGGCGCGTGCAAACTTTTGCCCATTACCAATGCAAACGGCTGCATAATAATACAAAAAGAAAGGAAAGTCAAATCGCATAACTTTCATGCCGCGCCCATTGTGACAAGCGGTGATCTTAATTTAGATGCAAAATTAGAATAAACTATTGACTTTTAGAAAAAAAAGCTTAATATTTACGACACTGTCTGCACAAAATATAGTCCCGCCACCAGTTCGTGCAGCGTTCCAAAAGAGTTTTGAAGCATCGTTTGCCAAAACGACGCTCAAATTTTTCCTGCCAAGCGCTCGTACCGACGGATGAGTTGGGTAGCGAGCCGCCATTCTGTCTCCGCAGTTTGCTTTGGGATTTGAGGAGAGCGATCTCAGGACGCCTTCGTATTTTTTTGCCACCATATTTCATCGATTGAACTAAAACGGAAAACTTCACGCATGAGTAAGACACTTGACTCCGCGTGCTTCCCGGCATTGCGGGAATCGTCTGTGCGCTTATTAGGCCGTGTGTTTTTGATTGCGCTCCTGTGCGCACCGGCGGCGCTTCATGCCCAAACGATTCGAAGCTGGGAAGATCAGTTTTTGGATCGCAGCAAGCTTCAGAGCCTGGAAAATGCGCTCATCGATACCGTGCAGGGCTTCATTACGCTGAGTCCTAAATTGGAAAGCAGCACCCAGGGCCAGAACTTTCGCGCGGTCTTGAGTGGCATCGATGATACTTTTTTCGAGCCTACAGAGATCCGTAACCTGACCTTGAATCCTCCCATCTTGGTCGCGGATATTGACGAGATTCCGGGCGAGCCAAACGTCTATCTGGTGACGGAATTTCAATCGCGCCAGATCTTTACTTATAACGCGGAGACGGGGCTCGCAGTGGGGACGGACCTCGGCTCCGGTAAGAATATTAACAGCCCGCAGGATGCCTTTCCTTTTATCGAGAATGGTAACACCCTGAAAGTGTTGATCACGGACTCCCAAGAGCGGAAAGTAATTAAAGTCAATGCCGGCAATGGCAATTTGGAATGGATCTTTAGTAGCGGCTTGCTGTCTCCCAACGACGCCATCGTTCTGCCGCGCGCGCCGGAAGTGTTGATTTGTGACACCGGGAACAATCGCATCATCGCCGTCGATACCACTACGGACGCAATTAACTTTGAAATTGGCAGGGGTGAATTCTTTAATCCGGTCGACGTTGATTTTGACCCCACTTCGCCGGAGAATGTGGACGTCTATCTGGTAACGGACGAGCTCAATCATCGCGTGGTTTTGGTGCGCCGAGACACCGGAGAGATTACGACTATTTTCGGCCAAAAAGGTGTGTCCGGTAATACTGACAGTACATTGACACAACCAATAGATGCGGATGCTTTGCCGAACGGTAATATTTTGATCGCAGACGCCGGCAACAATCGTTTGATCGAAGTCAATCGCCAGGGCCAGATTGTATGGCGCTTTGCGAAGGAAGTATTTGATATCCGTGATGCCGACCGTATCAATGCCGGCCCGCATCTCAACAAGACCATCGTCGCTATGCGCGAAAATGCCAGCGCGAACAATCTTACGGCAAAACGATTGGTCTACCAAAGTGAGTATTTCCTTTCCGAGCCCGAAGCTTTCGGCGGGCCGGTAGATTTCGACTCCTTGCGCTTCACGGCCAATATTCCCAGCGAGACCAGCATAGGTTTGCAATTGCGTACGGTGCAGAATTTGGGTGACACGTCGAACGCGCAATGGTTCGGTCCAACTAGTTCGGATGACTTTTACACGATTTCTCCTGCCGCCATCAATCCCAATCGTCACGACGGCGACCGCTTTTATCAGTTTCGCGCCTACCTGCAGACTCAAAATCCATTGAAAACACCGGAATTGATGTCGGTGGAGGTGAAGGCGACGTCCTTCAGTGTGGATTCGTCTGGTCGCGCGCGCTCCGTTGTCATTCAGGATTCGGCGAATGCGGTTATCACGGCCTGGCGCAGGTTGGAGTTTGACACGAACCAGGGACCCCCGGGTACGGGTTCGATCGACGTCGATATAATGACGGCAACGGGCGATACCGTACTGACTAAGATCTTCGCTTTAAACTCGACTACGACTCCGGTTGACATTGGGCCGGATAATGAACTGGCTTTGCGTGGCCGGCAGGCCTTGCGTCTGCGCGCAAATTTGCAGACGAACAGCGCTGCCGTTTCACCCAGATTGTTGCGCTGGAAAATAGACTGGAACTCCGTCAGGCTTGGACCCTCGCAAACGACTTTTGTCAATGCCGGCGGCGCGAATGTGGATTTTTATCGTGTAAACAGTGTAGCAGGCGACAGCGCCTACGTCCAGGTGGTGGATCCGAACGTCTTGCCGTTGCGCGATTCGTTGTCGGTGGAAGTGCGCAGCAGCCTGGTTGGCGATACGGAACGAACAACCCTGTTTATCGACCGCGCCAGCCGGTCCTTTTTTCGCAGCAGACCCGGTCTGCGTTTAGTGGTGGCCACTCAAGCCACGTCCAACAACCGCCAATTGGAAGTTCGGGATCGGGATACCTTGACGGTGAGTTATGCCGATCCGCTCGATCCTTCCGATCGCAGCAGCGCGATGGCGATGATTATTCAGCGTACACTTCCTACGATTCAAATTGAAAGCTTCTCCGCCGTGAAGCTCGATACGGTGGAGGTTGGGCAGACTGTATTTGTTCGCGTGCAGGGTGAAACCGATCAAAACCTTTCGCCGACCAGCCCCGATACGATTCTGGCAAGAATCTTCGATTCAGGCACATCTGATAATGAGAACCTCGTGCTCATCGAAGTGGGGACCAACAGTGGAACATTCAGGAACGCAAGTGGCATCGTTCTCGAAGACGAGCCTACGCCGGCCGGTGACGGCCGCCTTTTCGTCACCAGTGGCAGCAGGGTCATCGCGAGCTATCAAGATCCGAATCTCGATGAACCTGTCGTGCTGGCGGAAGCATTCGTCGCCGGGCCAGGTGGGCCCACGACATTAACTGAGAAATTCCTTCTTCAAATCGCGCCGAATCCATATCGCGCGGCGAGTAGATTGCCGTTGAAGATGCGGGTGCAGGTTCAGGCCGGTGAGATGACGGTGCGGCAGGTGGAGATTTTCAATATCGCCGGCGAAAAAGTCAGGACCATTCCAGATGGACAAATCCGGTTCAATGGCTCCACCACGATCCGCTCGAGCCAGGGTGCGACGATCGTGCTGGATTGGTGGAATCTGCTCGGAGATGACAACGAGCTCGTGGCCACGGGCACATATTTCGCCAAAATTCATCTGACGTTGACTGACCTGCAGGGTACCACGAACCAAGTCACAGATCTGCAAAAGCTGGTCGTCGTTCAACAATAGCGAAGGCTTGGGCAGCCCACAACTGCCCAGGCGTACCTCATGATGCTGGCGCAAGTCAGGATTGATCCTATGAAATCGCACATTTCTTTTTCGTGCTGTCTCGTTTTGTCATTCTGTTCCCTCTTCTTTGGGAAACAACCGGCGTGGGCGCAAACCCCCTCGCAAATCGCGGTGCCGGCGTTGCGCGTCAGCCCCTACGCCCGGCAAGTGGGCATGGGTGAGGCCTATACTGCCCTGGCAAATGACAACGTCAATGCCATGCGTTACAATATTGGTGGCATGGGTACGCTGCGCAACATTCTGCTCTCTGCACATTTCCACCAATGGATAGAAGACACGCAGGCAGGCGCCTTGGAGGGTGCTCTGCCCACGAAATTCGGCGTATTCGGCTTGAACTTTACCTATTTTGACGAAGGCGATATCGTTGAACTCAATGACAATTTCGTCGAAACGGGCTCAATCTATAGTAACAATGATTTGGTATTGGCGCTAGGCTACAGCAACTATTTCCCGTTGTTCAACAACAATATGGCGTTAGGACTGGCGCTGAAAGGTGTGCGGCAAAATTTGGCCAATGAAAGCGGGGACGCGATCGGCCTGGATGCCGGTCTGCTTTACAGCTTGAAGTATCTTTCCGTCGGCGCGACCTTGCAAAACTTCACTCTCAGGAAGATGAAGTTCAAGAACGGCGTGACGGAATATAAGCTCCCGGAGACGATTCGTGGCGGCCTGGCCACGCGCTTGCCTCTCGGCCAGCAGCTCAAATTGAATGTGGGCGTGGATGGGGCGAAATATCTGGATAGTTTCGACAAGAAAATTCGCATTTCTTCCGGAGCAGAGGTGCTGATTTCCGACGTCTTCGCGGTGCGCGGCGGTTACAAGTTTCACGATTACGAATTGTCGAAATGGGGCGCGGGCTTTGGCGTGAACATTCCCACGAGCTGGCTGGGCGGCGCGAGTACTTCCTTCGACTATGCCTATAGCCCATTGGAGGATTTCGATGCGCAAGCGCACCGGTTTTCAGTGACGTTCAATTTCGGCACACTGGTGCCGGCGCCGTTGGTGGCAAACGCCGAGGAGGTACAACGCTTGAGCCAGGAAGCCCGGCAAGCTCTCCTGGACGCCCAGGAGGCCGAGGCGCGCCTGCGCGACACGGAAGAACGCATGAACGAGCTGGAAAAGCTTCTGGCCGAGCGCCTGGAAAAAGCCAAGCAAATTGCCGAATCCACCAAAGGCGAGATCGAAGTCACCGAACAGGCGGACCGCAACGTGCTGGCGACCCTGCGCGTGAATTTCGATTGGGACAAATCGGACATCCGGTCGGACATGTACGAAACCCTGAACAAGCTGGCCGAGATTTTGAACACGTATCCCGAATCTCAAGTTTGGATTGCGGGTCACACTGACAACACCGGCGACGATGAGTACAATTTTCATCTGTCGGAGCGGCGTATGGACAGCGTGAGGAATTACCTCTCCCGCCGCAGTATCGGGTCCTCGCGCTTCGTCGATCCCATTCCGTACGGTGAATGGCGGCCGCTGAACCCGAACACCACGCCCGAGCTGAGATTCCGCAACCGCCGCGTGGAGTTTTTGATCTACACCGGGGAGAATCGGCCGGAATTGCATCCTGGTTCTCTGATCGAGAATGTTGCCGTGCTCAATGACTCGGTTTCCGTTCAGGGCAATGGCAGGCTGGATTTTACCGCGCGTTTCGTGGATGATCCCCCGCGCGTGGTGCTCGTTTTTCCAAAAACGTACGTGCCGGACGCCAAGGCTTTTCCGATCAATCGCGGCAATATTCGCCAGGCGCGCGTCGGGTTCCATCCGGAAGACGGCAGCACCTGGGTGGTTTTGGATCTGAATTCGCCGGTCACGCCGCGCGCGATTGCAGCCGGCAAGCGCGTGAACATCGATACCGGCAGCATTGCCGTCAAGGAGACACCGAGATAGAAAGAGTTTTGTGGAGGAGGTTGGAAGCCACGGGAGCGAGTTGCATCAGCTTCCGTGGTTTTTTGCTTTTGCTCCCATTCCAAGAAACGCGGCGATTTCCGAACATTGTTAGATCTTTGCCTTCTGACCCAATAGCCGCAACGCGGCCGGGATACTGCGCAGACGCTTCAACCATGAAGGTGCATGCAAAAAACTTGCGTAGCCTTGCAGGTCGCGCAGAGCATCCGCCGTATAGCGGAACCACCACGGCTTGCGCAGAAAAGTGAAGGCGTCGATATCCACGTATTTCGTCCGCACCATATCGAGTAATCCTTCCGGACCGCGCGTTTTTCCCAGACCGCTACTTTTCACGCCGCCATAGGCCATCTCGCACATGCCCATGTAGGAAATCACGTCGTTGATCATGACCGTCCCGGCTTCGAGCCGGCGCGCGAGCGCCTGGCCGCGTTTCAAATCATTTGTCCAAATACTCGCGGATAAACCGAAGCTTGTGTCATTTGCCAGACGCACGGCTTCGTCCGCATTTTTCACCGGTATGATGGGCAACAGCGGTCCGAATGTTTCTTCGCACATGACTTTCATACGCGCTTTCACGTCGATCATCACGGTCGGTTCGAAAAAATACGGCCCCAGCTCCGGCCTTCTTTTTCCACCACAGAGAATGCTCGCACCGTGCGCTACGGCGTCCGCCAGTTGCGTTTCTAGCACTGCCACTTGCCGTTCGCGAATCATCGGGCCGATATCGGTGTTGGGATCGTCGCCGCGGCCCAGGCGCAAGCGTTGCACCTTCTCCACCAGTTTTTGTACGAACGGCGTGAAGATTTCTTCTTCCACAAAAACTCTCTTGGCGGCCACGCAGCTCTGGCCGCAATTCATGAACCTGCCCCAGGCCGCGCCACTGGTGGCGTATTCGAGGTTCGCCTCGCGCAGCACGATGAGAGCGTCGCTGCCGCCCAGCTCCAACGTCACGGGGATGAAGCGGTCCGCCGCCGCCTGCGCGACTTTGCGGCCGGTGGCGACGCTACCCGTGAAAACGAAGCGATCCAACTGGCATTGTGTGAGCGCTGCGCCGGTGGCACCTTCGCCAATGAGGATTCGCAAGACGTCCTCCGGCAAACCGGCGGCGGTAAAGAGCTCGGCAGTTTTGAGCGCGGCTGCCGGTGTGAATTCGGAAGGTTTCAACACGACGGCATTGCCGGCTAGTAGCGCCGGAACGACCGCGCCGAGCGGCAGCATGAACGGATAATTCCACGGCGAAATCACACCCACCACGCCCAGAGGCTCGTGCACGAGCCGCCCTCTTTTCGGTTTTAAAACCGGATTGAGATGGCCGACTCTTTGCGCGCGCAGGATCTTCTCGCCGAATTTGAGATAGTAACGCACGATGTCCAGGCTGACGATCACTTCGCTGACCAGAGCTTCGGAAGTGGGCTTGCCGTTTTCGCGAGTAATCAGTTGCGCGATTTCCATCTGTCTTTGCAGCAAGATATTGGCAAATCGGCGGAGATAGTCGCCGCGCCCGGCAAAGGTCAAAGCTCCCCAGGCCGGTTGCGCCGCGCGTGCAGCCACCACTGCTGCTTGCACTTGTTCCGGCGTCGCCGCGTCATATTCTTGCCAAATTTCGCCGGTCGCGGGATCGAGAGATTGGACGCGCCCCGCGATAGGAGAGGTCTCCCTGTTGGCGACGGGCGCTGGCCGAGACAATATTGTGGTGTGAGCGTTTTTCCCAGTATGTTGAGAATGACTCATGAGCGCTCCCTCCGCTTTGGGCAATGAGAAAGGAAAACACAGATTTAATCTCTATTCTAGAGCAAACCTATTGCACTTTTGCCAAAATCGCTTAACTTTCCGGTATGACAGACTATTCTGCCGCGGTGGCGCATTTGCGCCGCGCCGATCCTGTGCTGGCGAAGATTATCGCGCAGTACGGGCCTTGCTCGCTCAAGCTCGACCGCCGATATTTTCGTCTGCTGGTGGAAGCCATTCTCTCACAACAACTTTCCACGAAAGCAGCTGCTACCATTACGGCCCGTCTTTACGACTTGCTGCAAAAGCAAGTCGTCCCGGCAACCATTTTGGAGTTGCGCGACACGGAATTTCGTCGCGCCGGTGTGTCGCGGCAAAAAATGGCGTATTTGCGCGATCTTGCAGTGAAGTGGCAGGCGGGCTCGATCAATCCGCGCCGGTTTGCACGCATGCCGGATGAACAAATCATCGCCATGCTCACACAAGTCAAGGGCATTGGCCGGTGGACCGCCGAGATGTTTTTGATGTTCGCGCTCGGCCGCCCGGATGTGCTACCGGTCGGCGATCTCGGGTTCCGCAACGCGCTGAAACATGCCTATGGTCTGCGCAAGCCGCCGGCCGCCAGGCGCGTGTACGCGCTCGCTGAAAAATGGCGGCCGTATCGCAGTATCGCGACGTGGTACCTCTGGGCCAGTCTGGACAACGAACCTCTTGCAGAGATTGAGTAAGTCGCCTATGGATAACTTGCAAAAAGCCTTACGATTAATTCTACTCGCGCTTTTTTTGACGTTGTTGATCGGTATCAGCAATTTGCCGCACAAGCCGGTGCTATGGGTTTTCATCGCGCTGTTCGTTGCGGCGCGCGCGGCGGAAATATTTCATCCCGCGGCGGAATCATTGGCGGAATGGCATCGCTCCGCCGCCCACCCGCGCTGGCTGGCCTGGCTCTCCGGGCTAACGTTTATCACCAACGTCGCGTTGCCAATCTTGGATCATCGCTATCGTGGCGAAGTTTTTTGGGCCAGCCCGTTACCGGTAGATCCGTGGTGGAGCTGGGCGGGTCTGCTGGGCTTGCTCGCCGGCGCGGTGTTGCGCTGGCAAACTTTTTCCAACGTACCGAAACCGCAAAAGCCTGCGCCGTCAAAAACAGCATCCAAGCGCCGGCGCAACTCGGAAGAGGATGAAACCGAAATTCCAAAATATGATCCTCAATATCTCGCTCAGTTGCATCAACATTTCAGCCGCGCTGCCGCTCTTGCTTATCTCGGCACGGCGGTTTTATTCACCAGCATGTGGGGGCTGCTCGCGTTGGCGGTAATCGTTCTGCCCACCATGCTGTTTCGACGGCAGACGGAAGAGCATGCCGTGCCTTCGTAACGAAAAAAAACAGGCTCACAAAATTTGTGGATTCAGCACCCAGGCCTGAAATGGGTCTTGTGTCCGAGTCAACAACGATCCTTTCGGGATGACACCTCAGGGTTCTCGGATAAGCTCTTGATCCGCCAACCTAGCGCGAGTTATTTTCATCAATTCTGAAGTCAGCGGTTCTTGGACGCTTTGCGGGCACCCCGCCTCCCGTAGCAGCCGCTTGATTTTGCGCCGCATTTCACGCTGCACCTCCTGCCTTTTGTGCCAGTCCACCAACGCCATCTCCGGCGCGAGCGCGGCCAGCAGGTCGTTCGCAAGCTTCTCACGTTGTGCATCATGGGCTGGTGGCTCGCCTTCCTGCTGCGGCAGGAATCGTTGCAGAATTCCAGCAAAAGCGAGAGCGTGCATGGCCTGCGAGCGTTCGCCCTTGTCAATAGCCAGACGCGTGGCTTCTTCGCGTAGTCTGGCAAATGCACCAGGATCATCCAGGCGCCCAAGCTGCCGCTCCATTTCGATTTTTCGTACGCGCTGCTCCAGGGCTTGATAGTACACGGGATCGACCGGCGCGGCGCGGCGGATTTCGTGATACAGAACGTGCATCAGGCGCAGGATGCGTGCGCCGAGCGTTTCAAATATTTCCAGCTCTTGCCAAAAATCCTGCCCGTAGAGCGAGATTTGGTCCCGGATTTTCGCAGGGCCGTGCAGGCGGGCGTCTTCCTGGAACCATCGTTCGAGCTTCAGACTGGCGCGCCCCGCGGCCAGCGTGTCATCATAAAAAAATGCCGCCGCTTCCTTGCGGATATGATTCCACCAACAAGCTTCCTGCCATGCTTGTTCGTGGCGAATCTGTGGCATCAATTGATCCAGCCAACGGGCGAAGATCCGCCAGGCTTTGGCAAATACCATACGTTTTTCGGTGGCAGCGATCGCGAGCAGTGCCGCTTCGAGGTGATTGGGTTCCGGATAAAAATCGAAAAGCGCCGCCAATTCGCGCCGCCACCACTCCAGCTCTTCAAATTGAGTTGGGTCGTACCGGCCAACAATCCTTGCATCAGCTTCGGAGTCAATTGCTGGGCCGGAAACGCCCCAATAATCGACCAACAGGCCGAAAGACTTATTCTCACCGCCGGTGCGCTGGGTGAGCGCAATGGCTTCGAGCCAGGCCAGGCGGCGCAGCGGGCGATCGATATAGAGCGCTTGCGTTCTCCCAGTGGAAAGAGGGGCGCGTACATTTTCGGCGACAATCAGCAACAGCGGCTGCTCACTTGACATGAAGCGTTTCAAGATTTTTTCGGGATCACCGCTTTCGCCCGGGCGCGGCTGGCGTCTGGCCAGAAGCTCTGGCTCTGCCAGCAATGCGAGTACCTCACCCGGCATTTCTTCGACGAGCAGCTCAAAATAACGTGCGCCCAGGGCCGTATCGGCGGCCAGGAGAATACCGTGGTTACCATTGGCGGCGATATCTTGCCGGAAGTGCAGGAGAATATCGTCTGCAATGGCGCGCAAACGGGTTTCGTTTGCGGCCCTTGAAAATGAAGACGATTGATCGTCGCCGTGCTGCACATGGAATTCATCTGTTCTTCCTGGCCGGTCACGCTCGGCCGCGGTCTCGATATGCCATTCCGGCAATCTCATTTCAAATTTTACCGGCAAGATGTAACCGTCGTGTTCCGCTTGCTGGCGCGCATAGACGTGAATCTCGTTTTGCAAACCATGCAATCGCGCGCGCATCTGATTGGGGAGAGGAAAAGAAGAAAAGGCCACAATTGCCGCTTGCGGAAAGGCTTGCTCGAGGTCGAGCATGAATTCATTGTCTGCAGCACTCAGCGCTTCATCGACCAGAACTACCATCGGCGCCGGAGCGAACGGCGGCAACGCCTCGCGGTTTCGTTGATTCGACTGAATCGCGGCACGCAGTTGAGCCGGCGACGCAATGAGGGTATCGTTTTTTGCCCCGGCCAGTGCTTGGGCGAGAGCGGCGTCTGCAGGCAGGTGAAGCAGGGGCGGCCATCGTCGCCGTTGTGCTTCGGCTTTGAGAAGCTCGATCAATTCCTGCCTTGCGGTGAGCACGAGCATCGGGTGCCGGGCAATGCCAGCTTCCCGCCGCAGTGCGCAGGCGAGCCAGAGCAGGCTGAGCGATTTGCCGGTGCCGGCGGGATGTACAATGATGCCGCTGGCGGAGCGCAGCTCCGAGGGTTCAGCTTGGACCAGGCGTGCACGCGCCGTCTGCGCCGATTGAAACTGATGGCACCGCGCCAGTTTTTTCTCCGGCCCGCGCGGGGAAGCGACGAAGAGAGCGAAGCCGCGAAGCAACTCGAGAAGATTCTGAGGCGAAAACAATCCCGCCAACAAAATGTCTTGCGCCGTGGGTAGATCATTCTCGCGGTGCGGCGTTTGGCGCAGACGAAGGCGCAATTCCTCCCAGCTCAACGGCCAGCAATCTTCCCATGTTCTGAACTCTTCACTGCGGGCCGCGACGCTGCCGTAACAGGCGGCGCTTTTTTGAAGCACGACGAGCAAATGGATGGTGTGAAACAGACGTGAGATTTCTTGCGGCGCTTGTAACTGTTGTAGATGTTCGATGCCGTGGCGCACACCCGCCGTCTCGTGGACGCTGCGTGCCTCAAAAACGGCGAGTGGAATGCCATTGACGAATAGGACGGCATCCAAAGTACGCACGCCGCCGGGGCCGGCAAATCGAAATTGCTCCACGATCAAGAAATCGTTGCGATCGGGATTCTCGAAATCGAAGTAGTGGCAAAGCGCCTTGCTTTCTTCGGAGGTTGCGCCGTCCCCTGATGGGTGTTGAGCCGTCGTCTGAGCCGTGCGCCAGCTTGCGGCCAGCATTTTGTCGTAAAGCTCCTGCTGATTGGCGAGTAAGGATGCATGTGGAGGTGAAGCCAAGGCATTCAGGGCCTGGCGCAGCCCGGTTTCCGAAAGGTCCGGGTTAAACTCGCGCAGCTTGCTCAGCAGCCGTGCGCCGAGAATCGCTTCACCCAGGTCCTGCCGTTCTTGCAGAAACGAAGCGCTTTCTTGATGCACGCACGCATACTTGAAGGCTTGTCGCAAAAATGTCAGCGCCGGTCGCAACACCTCTATATTTTCCATGCCGGAAGAGCCCATGTGAAAATAATAGCATAGATTTTTGTGAAACGCAAATTGTACGCCCGGATTCGTTCGCGGGACCTGCCTGGCTGAAATGCCGGTGTAGTAATTTAAAAGTGAAATCTTTGCAAAAAAACAATGATCATTTCCACCCGGACCAAGAAACCGAGCGGATCAGCTAAGAATTGCCGTGCGGTTTTTTAGATCCGTGTGGAATTATTTTGGTCGCGGCTCTGTTGCGCCGTCTGCTGAGGTGAGATGGCAAAGTGGTTGGCCAATGGGCGAGGTGAATTCCCCAAAAATTCATGCATGCGCAAATTCTTCCAGTTCACGCAAGAGGTGATCCATTTCTGCTTCGGCCTGCCGGCATTCGGCTGCGAGCGTTTGCAAAGCCTGGAGCTCTTGCGACACATTCAAGGAAAGGCCGGCACGGTGCTCGACGCAATAGTGCGCCGGTGTCAGATAGTGATGCTGGCTTCGCGCGATTTTGTCCGGGGTGGCGGAGGCGAAGCAACGCGCCAGCGCGGCGGGCTGTGACTGCCATTGTTGCAAGGCGGCTCTCATGCGTGCGAGCTCGCGCAATTGGTCACGCGCCTCTTTCTCGGCCAGTGCATAACCCGGTTTCTCGTGCCGCCAGACTTCCTGCAATCGCAATTGCCTGCTTTCTGTCGCCGCGTTTCTGCGCTCCAGCTCGTCGGTCATGTAATCCGCCACTCTTTCCCGATCGCCGCCGCCGTGAAAAATCGCGGCGATCGCCAGCGCTTGCATAGCAGGACCGGTATCTGGAAAAAGAGAACCATGAAGGGCCGTGGCATCTATGAAAAGCACGCGCCCGCGCCGGTCTGTTGCTTTGGCGCGATTCAACACCAGAATGGCGCAGGGCAACCTGGGATCATAGAGCCACCCGGGCGGGAGGCTGATCACGGCCTCGATCGTGTCCACTTCCGTTTGCAGCAAAGCACGACGAATCTGTCCTTCTGCACCGCCGCGAAACAGCACGCCGTGTGGCACGACCAGCGCGGCGCGGCCCTGTTCGTTCAGAGTGTTGAGCGCATGCAGGACGAACGCCAGGTCGCCCCGCTTCTGAGGTGGCATACCCAATTCAAAGCGCTGCCAGGGATCCTGCGTTGCCGCCGCATAACCCCAATCGGCGACCGAGAACGGCAAATGCGCCAGCACGAGATCGAATTGCAGCAACTGGCCGGCATCATTGAGCAGCGGCGCGGTGATGGCGTTTCCGGTCCAAATCTGATGATCGGGAAGGTCGTGCAGCAACAGGTTGAGTTTGCACAATGCCCAGGTTCCTGGATCGACCTCCTGGCCGTACAGCGATAGGTTTTGCGGATTGTGGCCGCGCTGCTCCAGGTATTGCGCGCAGGCGATCAAGCCGCCGCCCGCGCCACAGGTCGGATCGCAAATGCGCATACCCGGCTGCGGCTGGAGTAACTCGGCGAGCATCTGCATCAGTTCAATTGGGCTGGCAAAATCCGGTTTTTTTCTGGTGCTATTGCCGGCAATTTCTGCGAGCATGTGCGCAGTCGCAGCGCCGATGAGTTCCGGCGAAAACAAATGACGGCGTGCCAAATCAATTTTACTGAAATGTTCCCACAAACGCCGGCTCAGACTCTCCCAGCGCGAAAACTGCGGTGTCCCAACCGCAGTGGCAAGGCGAATTTGGCCGAAAATGCCCGCGAGCAAGTGCGCATAGCGATTTTCCAGAGCGGCGCATGCGTATACGAATTTTTCGGCGCAATGCCCTTCCGCTTCGGCGAGAGCCGCCCACTTCGCTTCCGCCGGCAAAAAGAAGCGATATTCATCTGGATCTGCTGCCTGGTTCCTGGCCTCGGCCTCGGAACGGCCGGCTGCTGTCTCCTCATGCAGGATCGCGCGAAAACGGTCCTCACATTCGTCATTGATGTCCTTCAGCCAGAGCCAGGCGCAGAGCAGCACGCGATCTTCGGCCGGGTCGCCATACTCGCGCAAGATTTCCACGGCCCCCCGTAAATGTGTTTGCAATTCTTCGAGAGAAAGCATATAGCATCCTTACTTATGAAGTTCCAAATGCCAAAGTTCAAAGCACAAAGTAAAAAGCAAAAATAGATTGTCGAAGCGCAATCATCGAGGCTTCTTAAGGCTCCTAATCCATCCTTATGCCTGCTTGGATTTTGTATTTTGGTTTTTGTGCTTCGAAATTCTATTCCGCAACCAGCATGTTGATCGCCGCGTGTCGTGCCAGGGTGAGGCGTTTTTCGGCGACTTGCAGGGCCAACTGATGCTGGCGCTCGGCGGCTTCCAACACTGCCACCGCTTTCTGTTGCGCTTCAGGCGGCGGCACCGGAATCGCCATTTTTTTGACCAACCGCACCGTCAGGTTCTTTTGAGAAGTCGTGGATTGCGACGCGCGCAGCAGCGCAGCCTGTCCGGCCGAGTGTTGAAAGTATGCCGCCAGGAGCTGATGAGCCATCAGCGGACCGCAACGAATCGCCATGATGTTAGAGTCAATCAGCACACCTCCGGCCTTCTCAGGCGCAACGATGATACGCAAATCCGTGCCCCGGCACGGCAGCAGGAGATCGTGCGCGGCAATTCTGTAATTTTCCAGATTCGTGCGCGGCGAGAGATGCACGATCTCGATGGCGTTGAAATCGATCCCTTGCTGGCGCAGCGCTTTCATCCCGAGCAGCGGTGCCGTAGGATTATTTTCGTCCCACGACAGCCCGCGACCGTGGCGCGCTACACCGACGAACACCTCCGCGATTTCGCCCAATTCTCGTTCCGGATACTTTGACATCAATGAGCCCTCCAATTTGTAATTCGCGTGAATTAGCCTTCCAAGATTTCGACATCGCAAAACAAAGCGCCTTCCAAGTCGCGTGCATGGACGTAGCAGCGCACGGTTTTACCGAGCAACCATGTTTCCAGTTCTATTTTGGCTTCTTCTTCGATGAGAGTGTTGCCGGAGGGTATGCTGCTGCCTAAGCGAATGCATTCGCGCGCATTGTAGGGAAAGTCGTTGTGGCGGCCGACGAGCGTGACTTGCATTTCGAAAATATCGGCCGCAAGCACGCGCAACACCCGCCCCTGAATCCAATCCTCGCTCCGCATTTTTTGCCTTTCCGTGGCCCCGCCACCAATTCGTGACCATTCGGCCGGCAAGTGTGTTTGTGCCGCTGGTCTCACACCAGCAAGCTGGTATGTTGCCGGCCTGAATTCATACTGTTTTGCTTTCGCAGCGGCGAGAACAGCTCCTTGGTTGTTGATCCGTTGATTCGGGCACGCATCATAGCACTTTTTTTCGAAATTGTCAATTATAATTTTGTACTTTCAGTACTAATTAATAAATTTTTTAGTAATTGAATTATTAAATAAATTCTTGTGTTCAGCAGACCTGACACACCTTCAGCTCAGAAATGAGTCTTGATGAATTTCGTCGAGTTCATTCTACAAATACTGAATTGTATCCCAACCATCACAGACATTATTGTAAGAATCCAATAACGCATTTTGCATTTGCCAGAGATAGAAAAGGGGATCGGCAATGAATCTGCCCTTGGAAGTACACTTCATCAGTAAGCTCATCTGAGAAAAAAACACACAAGCTTTTTAAAACAGAATCTTAGAAGACCAGGTGCTGCAGTTCCTTGCTTCTGGCATCCAACTTGTTGCAATTTTTCCCGAAGTCAGAATTGTCTTGCCACGAGAATTTTATAAAGAAGGGATGCTTTATGAAACGAGGAGTGCTTTCTTTAACCGTATGTTTGGCGATGGCGGGCTTCTTGATGAGCGCGTGCGACAAAGAACAACCCATACAAACGAATATCGCGCTCAAGAGTGATGAAGGAATCAGCCTGGAAAAAGATTTTGGCGGGTACACGACCAGCGACGAAGCGCCGATGTTCGGCGACGAAGTAGTGCTTGCAGAATCCAGAGAAGATGGTACTGTGAACGATCCAGTGAGTCAGGAGGCCGCGACCAATCCGGCCGTTACTGAAACGATCACGGCTTATGAAGTTCGCGTAACCTGGGGTTTGCTCGAAGGCGATTCAACAGCGAAGGAGCTGCTGGATTGGTCGGGTAAGGTGAGTGTATCTCGCGGCGTGTTGGCGGTGTTGAAGGTGGTTCGTTTTGAAAGCGAACTGCAGGGTGATCGCGTGCACCTGCCGCGAACCAGCAGCACGGAATTGGCTTTCACCTCCTATGCGGACACCCATTATGATGGTCTGTTGCTGTTGATTGTCGATAACGACCTTGGCAATTCGCCTGGGCAATTCACCGTGCAGACCGGAAGCTACTCACGCACGTTCACATTTGACGAGTTGGCTCTTTTGAATGTCGTCGAGCCGGTAGGTCCGAACGGGCATGCAGTGTCGATCGTCAGCCGTATCAGGGGCGCCAAGGCATTCGCCGGCGGCTTTCTGTCCGGCCGTTGGGTACAAAACGACGATCGCAGCGGTGAGTTTCGTGGGCGATGGATCGACAGCGAAGGCACGACCGCGGGTTCGGTGCGCGGGATATGGGGCGAACGTCGCAACGGCGAGAAACTGTTCTTCGGCAAATATATTGGCTTAAACGGCGGGTTCAGCGGCTTGCTCGCGGGCGACTGGCGCTATAATGGCGATGATGATGCCGGTGTCTTCGAAGGCATTTGGTTCGACAGCGACCTGCAAAAGAGCGGCGTTGTGGCCGGCAATTTCAAGCTCGGCCGCTCGGAAGATTGCGATGGTTTCTTCAATGGCCGCTGGTTCACCCAAAGATGAAGGGCTGAAATCTTATCCCGTATTCTTTTTTGCGGCTGTGCCACATAAATGTTGCAAAACAACGAAGCGCCGGTAGGAAATATTCCTGCCGGCGCTTCGTTGTTCCAGGGTTGACAGCTACGACTATGCCTTTGATTCGGAAATTCACCCACTATCAAAAAAATAAATCCCGGTGATCCTTAATCTTGGCTTTCGATTTGAGGTGGGTGTACCATTCATTGAAAGCCTGCTGCTTGGCGGTATCGAGCAGTTGGCTGCGAATCGCATCTTTTTTACCCTGATAATCGGCTTCGTCGAACGGATCGAGATGGACGAGCTGTAGAATGTATGAGCCGCGCATGCCTTTCACGGGTTTGGAAAACTCCTCGCCTGACAATGCGAACGCCGCGCCAATGAAAGCTTGATCGCGGCCGATGCCGGGCACGAAGCCGGATCGGCTGAAAGGCTGGTCCGTTACTTTGATTTCCACCGAGTCGCGTGCGGCCAGCGTGGCGAAGGCAGGCGGTCCTTGTTGCAGCAGCTCGGCGTAAAAGCGTTCCGCAGCTTGCTGTGCCAACTGCTTCCCGTTCTCGCTTCGCAGCTTGGTTTCGATTTGCGGACTGGCTTCTTCCCGCGTTTTGATGCGCTCGGGCTGAACTTCCTTCACACGCAAAACCTGGAATGTTTGTACCGCCTCGAACGGCTCGCTGACGCTGCCGGCCTTGTTTTTGAAAACAAAGCGGGAAGCCGCTCGATTCACGCCCAAGCCCGGCACGAAGCCGTTGCCTTCCACGAAAGCCGCGCTGGTTTGCGCCTGCAGTTTTTCACTCTTCAGCGTTTCTTCCCACGAAGTTTCTTGTGCGAGCGAAGAGAAGTAGTTGGCGCTGTCGCGCGCGGCCGTCATGGTTTCATTTGAGGTGTTGAATTTCAGCAGAATGTGGCTGGCTTGCACCGACTCCTCGTTGTTTTCCGTTTTCTTCCCGTGCACTTTGATGAGATGTACTCCGAAGCTGGTTTGCAACGGCCCCACGAGCTCACCTGGATTCGCCGCAAAGGCCGCATCCTCGAACGCTTTCACCATTTGCCCCCGCTTGAAAGAGCCCAGATCACCGCCGCGTTCGCGATTACTTTCGTCCTCTGAATACTTCTTTGCCAATTCCGCAAAATCCTCGCCCGCCTGCACTCGCTCTTGCAGCGTGAGCGCCAAATCGCGCACGGCCTGTGAGTCTTTCGCTGAGGGCCGGGTGGAGAACGTTACGTAGTCGATAACGCGCTTCTCCGGTTCTTTGAATTCTTTGTCTTTGTTGTCTTCATAATACTTTTCGATCTGTGCCGCCTCCACGGTGCCGTGATTTTTGTCCATGGGGAACAGCACGTAGCGCACCGTGGCTTTTTGATTGCGTTTGAGGTATTCTTCCCGCACCTGGTTTTCGGTGACCACCACCGAAGCGTCGAAGCGGTCTTGAAATTTTTGATACGGCAGCGCGCGGCGCAGATACTCTTCGAGCGGCTGCCAGTTGGCGCCCGGATCTCTGAGCGCCGCTTGATACTTGCCGTAATCAAACTGGCCTTGCTCGTTGTGAAAGGTGTTCTGCTGCTTGATGATGTCGGGCGGCGCGTCGAAAATATGATGGACGATCTCTTTGTCCGTGGCCTTGATACCGCGTTTTTGAATTTCTTGCGAGATCAACTCATCACGCACGAGATTGTCGTATACTTGATTGCGCAAAAAATCCAACTGGCTCTCGGAAGGCTCGTTACCGGTACGTTGCCGCAGATTCTCCAGCTCTTGTTCATAAGCTTGAGAAAATGCTTGTACGGAAATGCTTTTGCCGTTCACTTCGGCAATCGTGGTGTTTCGTGTCTTCAAACCGGTGATATCCATGCCCCAGTCGAAAACTATCGTTCCCACGAAGGCTAGCACCAAAATAATCAGAAAAACTTTGGTGTAGTTCCGCATTTTTTCCATTACTGCCATTGCTTCTAACTCCGGAATTGTTCATGTAATTGTTCGAGAAACCACCGCCCGGGCGTTCATGCCAGCGCCCGGGCGGCAGTTTCCCAAGGGCTGAACGGCCAAAAATGAGTGATCAAAGAGTCAATAAATATACGCGGCTGCACGCGAATTTGCAAGATGTTTTTCCTGGCATTTAGCCATTTTGCGCTACTTGACAT
>JBOHQX010000164.1:0-4976 GCA_050732395.1 bacterium | reverse complement strand
AGTAAACGGATGAAGCAGATTGAACGGATAGTGATTCTGCAAAACAAGTTTTAGAAATCCGCTTTATCCGTTCAATCCGCTTACAAGAACCAGGAGCTGAATAGTTACGAATTTTGGTATTTGTGCTTTGTGCTTTGAATTTTAGATTTTGGGTTTATCTTCCAGATTTTTTCGCAATATTCCCGAATCGCGCGATCCGAAGAGAACTTGGCCATGCGTGCAGTGTTCAGAATCGACATGCGCGTCCACTGCCGGCGGTCGCGAAAGGCGGCGCTCACCCGGTCCTGGCAATCCAGGTAGGATTGAAAATCCGCCAACAGCATGTACTCATCGCCCTGGAACAGCGCATCAACCAGCGGCCTAAAAAGATCGCGATCTCCACGCGAGAAAACGCCGGCAGCGATCTGATCGACGGTTTCTCGCAGGCGTGGGTTCGACTCATAAAAACCGCGGGGATTGTACCCGCGCCCTTTCAGATCATGCACCTCCTGCGCTGCAAGCCCGAAGAGAAAGAAATTCTCCGCCCCGACTTCTTCACGAATCTCGACGTTCGCGCCGTCGAGCGTGCCAATGGTCAGCGCGCCGTTCATGGCAAACTTCATGTTTCCGGTTCCCGAGGCTTCCTTGCCGGCTGTGGAGATTTGCTCGGAAAGATCCGCAGCAGGATAGATCGTCTCGCTGTTTTTCACGTTGAAGTCGGGGAAGAAGATGACCTTCAAACGGCCGTTGACCTCAGGATCGCTATTGACCACTTCTGCAACGGAGTTGATGAGCTTGATGATGAGCTTCGCCATGACATACCCCGGCGCAGCTTTGCCGCCGAAGATCACGGTCCGCGGGGTTACTTCACGTCCTGGGTCTCGCTTGATGCTGTTGTAAAGCGTGATCACGTGCAGCACGTTGAGATGCTGCCGCTTGTACTCGTGAAAACGCTTTACCTGAATATCGAAAAGGGTGGAGGGATCGACGACGATGCCCGTGCGCTCTTTGATCGCTGCGGCCAAACGGCGCTTATTCTCCAGCTTGATCTGCCACCACTCTTCTTGAAATCCTGAATCTTCCGCGAAGCGCTCGAGGCCCCGCAATTCCGCTTCCAGGTTGCTCGGCCAACCGTCGCCGAGGCGCCGCGTGATCAAACTGGACAGCGCCGGGTTGCATTGCACCATCCAGCGCCGCGGGGTGACGCCGTTGGTCACGTTGTGGAATTTCTCCGGACTCATTTCGTAGAAGTCGCGCAGAACCGTCTGCTTGAGCAGTTCCGAGTGCAGCGCTGCTACACCGTTGATGGCAAAGCTGCCGGCGCTCGCCAAATTTGCCATGCGGATATATTTCTCGCCGCTTTCGTCGATGAGCGACAGGCGCGCGGCGCGAGCCTCATCATTCGGAAAGCGTTGCTTGACTTCCTTAAGAAAACGGCGGTTGATTTCGAAGATGATCTCCAGATGCCTGGGCAGCAACGAGGCGAACAACGGCAGCGGCCACTTCTCGAGCGCTTCCGGCAGCAGGGTGTGATTGGTGTAGGCGAGCGTACTTTGCGTGATGTGCCATGCTGTTTCCCACTCCAGCTCATGTTCGTCAATGAGCAGTCGCATAAGCTCCGCCACCGCAATGGCAGGGTGCGTGTCGTTCAATTGGGCCGCGAAAGTCTCGTGGAACGTAGCGAAGTGTTCGCCTCGCAACTGATGCAGCCGGATCATGTCTTGCAGCGAGCAGGAGACAAAAAAGTATTGCTGCATGAGGCGAAGTCGCTTGCCGGCCTCCGGCTCGTCGTTGGGATAAAGGACTTTACTGATGGTCTCTGACACAACTTTTTCTTCGACCGCCCTGTAATAATCGCCGACGTTGAAAGCCTCGAAGTCGAACGACTCCACGGCTTCGGATTTCCATAGGCGCAGCAGGTTCGTCGTGGTTACCCGATACCCGGAAATGGGCGTGTCATAGGCAACGCCTTTGACGACCTGATTCGGTATCCACCTCACCCGGTATTTCCCCTGTTCGTCCGGACCAGTCTCCGTGCGTCCGCCAAAGTTGACGTAATATACGATCTCTGGTCGCGGCATTTCCCACGGATTGCCTTTCTGCAGCCACTTATCCGTAATCTCGACCTGCCAGCCCTCGCGAATGGTTTGATCGAAAATACCGAACTCGTAGCGCAGGCCATAGCCGATCGCCGGGATCTCCAGCGTTGCCAGAGAATCCAGAAAGCAGGCAGCCAGTCTTCCCAAGCCGCCGTTGCCCAGGCCCGGCTCTTCTTCCTGTGCGATCAAGTCCTTCAGCTCGAGCCCGAGCTCGGCTACTGCTTGTTCGACCTCGTTTTGGATGCAGAGGTTGACGATGTTGTTGGCTAAGTGAGGCCCGAGGAGAAACTCTGCCGAGAGATAACCCACAGCCCTCAGCCCCTTTCCGCCGTATTGCGAGACGGTCTTGATCCAATTATCCAGCATGCGGTCACGGATCGTATACGCAAGCGCCATGTACCAGTCGTTGCGTGCCGCCAGTTGAGGCGTCCGCGCTTGCGCAAAGTGCAAGTGGTCGAGAATCGCGCGCTTGAGGGCTCCCGCACTCATTCCGGTACGAACCTCTTCGCCGAGCTCTCGTGCCGGTGATGGTGTTTTATTCATGAGCTGTTCGCCTATTTTGAATTCCGCATTCACCTTCTCCTCATTCCTCCGCCACCCCCACGATAGCTTCCATAGCTTCCCGCGCGCGCATTGCCACGCTGCCGGGCCTGGTAGTCACTTTCCAACGAGCCGGAGCCGGATGATGCCCGCGATCGGTCATAGGTGCCGGCAGACGGTGTGCGTTCCTTGGCTTGGCCGGCCGTGACGTCCTGCGAGGACCATCCCCCTTTGTCGCGTTTTTGCCAGCCGTCCTGCGTGCGTTGATAGACGTTGCCGTCGCGGTCGGCATACATGTTGTTTTGCACGCCCGTTGCGACTTGCGAAGGCCGCGTGCCGGCGATGCGGCTATTATCGGCAACGCGCGCTTTGTTTTCCGGACGATTGTAGAGATTGTCACGAGTCTCTGCCTTTGGCCGGTCGCTCAAATCACCGCGCTCGATGTCTCCAGGCCGGTATCCTCCCGGACCAAACCATCCGCCGGAGCTGCCCGCATGTCTGCCTGCCCAGTATCCGTGCGCATAGCCATGGCGATAGCCGTGATAGTAGCCATGATGGTAGCCGTGATGATAACCAGCCCAGCCGCCACCCCAACCATAGGAAAACGTAAACCATCCGGCGCTCCAACTCATACCGAAACCCCAGCCCGTCCAGGGATTGTAGTGCATATGAAAGCCCCACGTCACCGGCCGGGGATAATAGTAGACCGGTCCGATCCACGGCGGATAATACCACCCCGTGCCATACACCACGGTGCCATGGTAAGGATAGCAGCCCATGTACGCCGGCGTGTATCCCACGTACACGACTTCGGGCGTGGAGTCATAGACGTAAACATACTTGGTGTTATAGGCCGAACTGCTGGGCGGGATGGTATCGACTTCCTGCGGCCGGGTGTCCGAAACTTGCCACGGTCCTTTCGGCGAATTAGACACGTACCAGACGGCCTGGTCGCAAACGTAATACTTGTCTTTGATCTTGAGCACTTGTGTGCCGGTGTTGACCGCATAAGCCACCTCGGTGCCTTCGATCTTTTCAAATTTGGCGTCGCCGTCGTAAACAACCTCCGGTTTTGGTGCGCTGCGCTTGACCGCCGAAGTTTGTGGCACCTGTGCATCGAGATATGCTTCTTCAGCCTGTTCGGTATTCGGCACATGCACCAGCACGTTGCTTTTGGCCGAGGCGGGAGAGATTTTTGCGAAGCAGGCAGGAAGTTCCTTGGGCGGCACGTAAGTCCACGGCCCCTTCTCCAACGAAGCGCTGCGAAACCAGCGTCCGGAAAGCAGCACGTAGTAGTTCTGGGTAGGGATCTCCAAAAACACTTCGCTGCCGGTGTTGCTCATATACAAAAGCTCATTCTCCGCGAGCGGCGAGTATTTCGGCTCGCCTTCCGCAACAATCAGCTCAGTAGGGGAGGTGGCAACGAAGATCTTGGCCGCTTTCAGCTCCGTCGGTGACAAGGCCTTGACACTGTCGGGGTTCGGCGAGGGCAGTTTACCTTCTTGCGTCGTAAAGAGAGCTGTCACCTCCGGTGGGGCGTTGTCCATCGCGCTCCAGGCGCCGTTGATCAGGTCCGTGGTCGTAAACCAAACGGAACTGCCAAAGAGATAATACATCTTAGAATTGGGATCGAAAACGATCGGAAACGCCGTGTTGACCACGCGCATGAGCTTGGAGTTTTCAATCTGGCGCAATTGCGGCTCGCCGTCGAGGATGATGAGAATCGCGGCATAGGTCACAAATATGATTTTAGGCGGATCGTTCTTCAGATTTTCAGCGGCTTTTTGCTCGAGCTCCGCCTGCTCCAGGCTGGTCAGCAGCCGGTCGAGGGAGGAGGTGAGCTCCCACTTCGGAATCTCGCTTTCGAGCAAAGCCGCGAGCTGCTGCTCCTGCTCCGGCGTGCTCTCCGGAAAGCGGACATGGTCGACTTTCAACTCGAGCACACTCACCATGCGCGCATCCCGGTCGGTCTCCACGCGCGCCGTGAACCAGATGGCGCCAAACACGGGTTCGCTCTTGCCTGTTCCAGTAACAGAGACCGCGGCCCGGCCCTTCAAATCATTGCCTTTGAAGGTTTCCGGCTGCGGCTGATAGATGATGACCTTGGCTGCCGGTGCATCAATTTGCCGTGGCCAGTCGTTTTTCTCTTGCGCGGCAACCGGCGGAGGGCGCCAACTCCATATGGCCAGGCATGCGACTAGAAGGTAACGCATGGGGGATGGTCTCTTTTCATGAATTCAAGAGGAGATTAGCAAAATCCAATGTAACTATTCAGCTCCTGTTTCTTGTAAGCGGATTGAACGGATAAAGCGGATTTCTAAAACTTGTTTTGCAGAATCACTATCCGTTCAATCTGCT
>JBOHQX010000163.1:0-24275 GCA_050732395.1 bacterium | reverse complement strand
AGCAGGCCTGGAGGGATTCGAACCCCCAACATCCGGTTTTGGAGACCGGCGCTCTAGCCAGTTCGAGCTACAGGCCTAAAGTAACCAAAAAAAGATAAACAGAAAAAAAACAAAAAAGATTTTCATTTTATCTATTTTTCTTTTTTTGGCTTTTTGCCTCTATCGCGTCTCTGTATGCACGGTGTGTTTTCTGCAAAATCGGCAATGTTTTTTGAATTCCACTCGGGCGGTATGCTTCTTTTTATTTTTGGTGGTGGAGTAATTGCGCCGCTTGCATTCGCCGCATTCCAGGGTGATGATTTCTCTCATTATTATTATTAACCTATTTAAAAATAAAATTTCACGCTTATTCTTTCACAGAGCGGGAGACGGGACTTGAACCCGCGACCAACAGCTTGGAAGGCTGTGACTCTGCCACCTGAGTTACTCCCGCTTCTATTTCCAACTCTTGAACCCACGACCAATCCCGACGGCGGGATGACTCTGCCACCTGAGTTACTCTCACTTCTTCGAGCTCATGACCGGGATTGAACCGGTGACCTCTTCCTTACCAAGGAAGTGCTCTACCGACTGAGCTACGTGAGCGAGGTTAAAAGCCAAAACCCAAACTGCCTTTTGCTTTTGCCTTTTTTCATTCCTCGGAGCGGGAGACGGGACTTGAACCCGCGACCAACAGCTTGGAAGGCTGTGACTCTACCACCTGAGTTACTCCCGCTTCTGCTTCGAAGATCGTGGATCGAAGATGGAGGATCGCAACAAACAAAAGAAGATTTCAATCCGCAATCTTCTATCCTCAATCCTCGAGCTTCTAAACCAAGTGGGGAGGAGAGGATTCGAACCTCTGAAGGCATAGCCAGCAGATTTACAGTCTGCCCCGTTTGGCCACTCTGGAACCTCCCCGGAGGGAAAAGCAAAAAGCAAAAGGAAAAAAGCAGTTGACGTTTATACCTTAGCTTTTGTCTTTTTTCGCTTTGCTTTTTGCTCCCTCCCTGAGCTCCCTGAGCCACCAGCAGGAATCGAACCCGCGACTTCCTCATTACAAGTGAGGCGCTCTACCTTCTGAGCTATGGTGGCAAAAAAACCTCGGAATCGTAATGAGAAAAAATGCACTGACCGGCTTGCCGTTTGTCCAATTCTTCGTCGTTACAAAATCGCAGCAAGTCGTTATTATACGAAGTATTAGGTCAGTTTTACAGTTTTCTCAAAGACAGCTTTCTAATATAGAAATTTGACTGTCTTTGTCAAGAGGTATTTCGCACTTTGGCACAAAAATTTCAGCAAGCCTGAATGGTAATCAAAAGTTCAAATAAAATGCATTGGAAATGTGGCAGCAGCACAGAATCCAACCCTGCTTATTTAAATGCGGATCAAGAGCTCACTTGCCTCCCGCAGGCTTCTTTGATCCCTTTTTTAGTGCTTGCAATATTCCGGACTGAATAAAAAAACCGAGCAATGACAACAGTAGAGTCAGCCATTTGCTGACTTCCTCCTCGAGCTGGAAATACTGCACGATCAGCACGGAGCCCAAAACCGAAGAAATGAGCCGCAATCCGACGTCTAGCGCAAAAGAGATGATCAGGGAGCCGATGACACCGCCAATGACAAACACGAAGCGCTCATTCTCCGGTTTTATCCCCCATGAGCTGGCATGCGAAGACAATACAAATCCGGCGATCGTGTAGCCGGCAATACCTACGGCTATGTTCCGGAACATTTTTGTGAAGACGCCGGCGGCGATACCCGCGAGCGATGAAATCACCAACACCGTGGTGCGGGAGGCGTCGCCAAAATATTTTTTGGCCGCCTGTGCGGTGATGTAAAACGCAGCGACGCCGATCAAGAATACCACAAATCTCTGTCCGAACAACAAGATCGCGATACCCAAGACCAGCAGGATGAGGCTGTCTTCGGGAAGCTTGAGTCCTTCCACCAGCTCGATCATGCGTTAGCCTATCAAAACCTTGTCCCTAAATAGTGCGGCAGCATTTTGCGCCAGGTTGGCCAGTCGTGGCTCATGTCGTGACCCCACAAATCGAGAGAATGTGGAATACCCTTCATGGCAAGAATGCCGGCGAGCTGCCGCGAGCGCTCGGGAGATTCGTAAGGGCCTTGTCCGCTTAAGATATGTATGTGCTGCTTGTCGCGCAGCAAGGACAGATACCAATTGTCATTCAAATCGGGCAAATAGTCCACCGGGCTGTTGAAATAACAATTGTCGTCGTAGTAGCCTTTCGTGTAGTATTTGAGGTCGTACACGCCGCTCATGGCGATCGTACCGTCGAATAAATCCGGGCGGCGGAGCAGTATGTTCATGGCATGCAACGCGCCCACGCTCGCTCCGGAGGTGATGGTCATAACGCGACCATGGCAATGGTTATGCATGAACGGCACGACTTCGTTGACGATGTAATCGTTATACTGCTGATGCCGCAGGCTGCGCAAGTGTGGTGGCATATGATCGTTCAGCCAACTCTCCATGCTGATGCTGTTGATCGAAAAAACCTTGACGCGCCCGGCGTCGATAAAATCTCGAATAGAATCGATCAAATAAAAGCGCTCATACTCCAAATAATCAGCGGCGGCGGTGGGGATAAGCAGCAGCGCAAAGCCGTAATGGCCGTATACGACCAGGTCCATGTGCTTGTTGAGGCTCGGACTCCACCATCCGTGAATTTCGCGGCGCATTCCTCCTCCTCATACCATGGTTTTGAGATGCGGATGAATATCGAACGGGCATGTTTCAATCAGAACCATAATAGTAATATCATAAAATCGCAATGTCAAGTTGCCACCGAAAAGTTTGCGGTGCTGGGCACGAGAGCCTGTCCGAAAACTGCATCCTGTGATGCTGAAAGCGTCTTGTTAGGTTCGGCTCCCACGCCCGAAATCGATATGGGGCTCGACCCAACCGAGAGCCCGGCGGCAGGACATTTCGTGTATTTCGGATTGGCCCTGGGCTAAACAGCCTTTTTCCACACGAGGGCGCATGTACAGAGCTGTTACAACAATTTTAACTTAGCCACTTTCCAAATGATTCATCGGTGACCGGTTTGACGATCGTGTTTCAAGCGATACGCTGGGAGCATAGAAAACACGTGCTCTGGCAAGACGGCCTTGTAACCGGAGGTTGGGAGCTAGCAGCGCTCAGGTTGAACAAAAATCATCAGCATACCGTTAGCCTGCTTGGTGTTTTAGAACGCCTGGAGAAGCCAATTCGCGGTTGTGGAGACGAAGCTTTCTATCGGGGCGATGTGCTGGAGCGCTATAGCTGGCTGGGAGAAGATTTGTTCCGGGGCAATCCAGATGCTGGCTGGGTGCGCTGGCATTTTGGAGCCCAATGTCGACGAAGACAGTTACACTCGCAAAGACCACAAGAGATTGGATCCTGCCCGATTGCCGGTGCCTCCTAATCGATCGCCTGACGGTTTCTATTGGGATGGAGATGAGCTCATAACATTCCTCCACTCCGCGTTCTCATGTATTAGATGGTACCTTAATTCTGCAGACAAAAACCGTTGATTTTGCATTTTGCCTGCGAAATTAGGGGCTGCATTCCGAGCTGACCACCTCAGCTAACATGCTACCTTGGAATTTCAGCAATCTGAAACCAATCCCCGCGGGTAGCACCAGAAACCTTGGCATAATGTGCAAATTAGTCACTCCGCAGAACTTGATTTCGGCCTTTAGTCTGAAATATCCTTCTCATTGCTCGCGTCAAGCGCAAGAACAAGGCTTCATTTACCTGTTGTAAATACCTATGGAAAAGATCTTCAACTTCTTGTTAGCCCTACCTTGGCGCCGCATCGCAGTTTTTTTGCATTTTCTCTACAAGCAACGGCGGTGGGCTCTCATTTCTTCCGTCCTATTGCTGCTCATTGCTTTCACATTCACCCT
Source organism: bacterium (assembly GCA_050732395.1). GTDB lineage: Bacteria > Zhuqueibacterota > Zhuqueibacteria > Zhuqueibacterales > Zhuqueibacteraceae > JBIOXB01. The sequence goes on along the minus strand of JBOHQX010000163.1, from coordinate 20,381 downwards.
CTCGTATTGGCGGCGCGCGAATCAGTACAACAATCTCATCAACAAGACTCTGCAGGCGGATCTGGAATCCACACCTCAGCGCTTCAAAGGTCTGGAAGCATTTATTTTGTCCAATCTCGAGCCTAGCTTGGATGAAAATCTGAAAAACTCCAGATTCAGCCGAAATTTCATTCAAAAATGCAAAATGTTAAAGCGGGAGATAGAAAGATTTCAGCCCATTCAAGTCAAGCATCCTCAACTGAGAGTTGCACCAGGAAAAAACGAAGGGAAAATCCTGACGGACGGCAGCGAACCCGGGTTTCTGTTCGTGCCGGTTCATGCATTACGAACAACGCTTGGTACCGACCCGCTTGACCTGCCGGACAAAGCAACGCAAGATAGCCTGATCTCCCGCGCGATTGAAAATGATCAGCAGTTGTGGCTGGAGGTGGCCTTTGCCCAGCATCTGGCAGAAGTTTTGCAAGGGTTCACGGGCATCCAAATTGTGGGTGGAAAATCCAGTGATCCAGGCGCAGGCGTTTTGGAAGTATTTCCCATTCAGGTGGTCTTCCTCACCAAAAACGGTTTGGCGCATATTTTCAGTCGCATTCACTACAACCCCTCCGGGTATTACGGCAGCCAACTGGCCGCGACGACTTTCCTCCCCAGTCAATCGAGTTTCTGGCCGGCGTTCGAGCAGCACAAATTCGGCGGCGCTGCGGAACTGGTACCTGATGAGAAACAGGCTCTCGGGGATTACTTCCATATTTCCCGCGCGCATCTGGATCCCAGCGGTCATGGTATTGTACTCACTTTGACACGAGGACTTTTGCTGCCCAATACTCTCCAAGTTGTTCTGAATTTCGATCTGCGCTTCGTGAACAGTAAAAGCGTGTATCCTGCCCTAGAAGAGCTCATTGACAAATTTGGAGGCGTGAGAATCGAAGTCGATTGCACCATTCATAATTTCGTCAACATTAGTTGCCAACGTGCCAATCCTGCGAACCGCGCGGTGTCCGAAATGAAGGGAGATCTTCTGGAGACATGCTGGGCTTGGCTCATGAGCGGCAGCCGTGAAGAAACTGAACAGGAACTGATTGAGAATATGGAGAGCCTGATTCAGTCAAAAGTCAACGAGAACAACCGTAGTGAGGTTTGCGGGAACATTCAAATTCTCAATTTGCATCACACGGATCCGGAGCGAGGCGGCATTTTGCAGGCCTCGGTGCCGACCGGAGAGCTCTCCTATGATGACAACACCCACACGATGTCGTTTTTGCTCTTTAGTATCGATCTCACGGCGTACCGCAAGAGGACCTCGTATCTTGCCTTCGGCGCTGCCTTTGCGTTTACGGCTATGATTCTGATCTTGGCTTCATCCTGGTGGTGGGCCAGCCGCGACACTTTCAAGCATCAGCAGGAATTCGAAATGATGCGCACCATTTTGTCCAAGCTTCCAGATCTGCCGTGGGCGCGTCTCGATTTGCAACACAGAATCTGCGATTTCAATGAGCCATTCTGCAAGAAACTGGAATATCCATTCGACGACGATACGCGGGAAAAAATTATTGGCGTCAAGTTTTGGAGATTGTGCGTGGGCAAGGACGACGCCGACAACTACAAAAGGGCACAAGAAGCTCGGAAGAAAACCGGGAAATTCACGCATTGTGTTTTGAACATGCGAAAATACGGCAAAGGTTTCGTCAAAGTTAAAGTGATCAGCCTGGAAATCCCTTCCGCAAAGAACAAACCTTCCTCCGAGATCTTTTGTATATTAGTGCCATTCGATTTTGATACTCGAAGTATACGAAAGACTCAGGCATGAGCGGCAGAAACGCCCCTCAAGGCAATACCACGACCTTCCTCACGCCCGACCACATAGCGACCCTGGCATTGGCGCTGGCTTGCATGCGGCAAAAGTAAATGCCGCTGCCCACTGGCCGGCCTTGTTGTTCGAGCCCATGCCACGCGATGCGGTGCTCACCGCGCGCGAATCTTGCTTCCGCCAACAACGCCACGCGCTCGCCGAGTACATTGAAAATCTCTACTCGTACGTTCGAGTCGACCGGCAGTGCAAACGTAAACACGCTGAGCGCAGCGGAGGACCTGAAAGGATTGGGATGATTTTGTGACAATCGAAATTCCCGCGGGCCGGCAAAGCTGTCATCGCCCGACTCCACGTGCGTGGCTATGGAAATATCTGACCGGCGCCGCGGCAATAATTGATAGCCTTCGCTATACGGCGGAGAAAAATCGAATTGATTGACGATGCCGACGAGGTCAATGGCCTCGGCGGGTGTCGGTTGTCCGGCTATATCCGTTTCGCCATCGATGCGCAACGTGCACGGTCCACTGCCATCATCAATGATCAAATTGGCGCCTATGCCCGGCCCCGGGAAACTGCCCGCGAGAATATGCGCCTTGCTTACTTTTACCAACGCACCTTCCATGCTTTCGCCTTGCGCGGCGATGGCGGCGGTTGTCGTCAGCCGCGGCGTCACCGGCGGTTTGGTACCGACGCGCCGCACGGCATACGGCAAAATCTCCAAGGAGCCATTGAATTGCGAAACCGCCCCGGTCACTTCCATCTCAAATGCCGCACCGGGTCCCACCACCGTAACCACAGCTTTCGTGCGGAGAAATTTCGGCGCAGGCTGTGAATGGGAATGGGTTCCGGCTCGGCGGGCGGTGCGCCCGGGCTGTTTACCCAGATCGGGCTGGTCCATAGAAGATCGCCGTCTTCTTGCACGAGTTTTGCGAAATAGTAGTGCGCCCCCGTGGAGTTTGCATCGGAAAGCGTCCATGTAAAGCCTGGTGTGTCCAAGTTTTTCCAGGCCAGGAGAAAGCCATCGCGATAAATCTGGGCTTGTCGAAATCGGGTTCCGGCCGCGGGTGCTGCATGCGCTGCCAATTGTATGCTGACTTGCGTATCCGCGTCCTCAAATTCATCCCCCATCCAGCGGCCATCAGCGGTGAAGGTGTCCAAATAGATGCGATCATTCGCAGGATTGGTTTCGAAGGCGTAAGTGTGCCGTGCGCGAATGGCAGCGAGAATTTGGGCTTGGTCAATGAATCGGCGAGCACGCCGGTCAAATAAATATCACCGTCGCTGCTGCGCAAGTCGCCGTAATTGGGACCGTGATTGTCCTGATCGCCGAGTGCACCGACCCGCCAGCCCTTCTGCAAAGCCAGTAAATAATAACGCTCATAGTTGGAGGAGCGCGTACCATTGATAACCTCTAAACCGGTCATATGTGGTCCGGCCGGTGGATAGTGGTCGAAGCTCAAAAAATTGCTGTTTCCGTTTTCAGTGGAAGGATGCTGCTCGCAACAAAAAAGCGCATATGGCCACGATCTGAAACATTCGCTGTCTATCCATGATTCCCATGCAGCAAGCTTAGTGCTCCGCCTCGTAAATACGGTGACGTATTTTACTTTCTGCAACGAATGAGGAAAATCACGAATGCCTGCTATGTTCGAAGCACACCCGCGGCGGCTTTAGGCGCAAGTTGGACACCAATTGAACCCGCTATTTTCAAGACTCTTTCGTTGCAAGACTTAGGTGCTATTTGATTTTTAAGCGCCTAGTCCACATCCGTCGACAATCTAAACCTCACGATGCGATTGTTTCCCGTATCGGCAACGTACAGGGTGCGATCGAAAAACGCCACGCCCTGCGGCTGTAGGAATTGTTTCTCGCCCGAGCCCGTGCCCCCGAAAGATTGCTGCTCATCGCCAGCGGCGGTAAACTTGAACAGGGAATCAAAATCAGCATCGACGACGAAAATATTGCCTTCCGGATCGACGGTGACGTCCTCGGGCATGGAAAATTTTCCCGGCGCAAAAATGTCGAAATTGCCCTGGGAAGGATTCAAGCGCGGCACGATGCCGAACTGGCCAGTGGTAATCCATTGCACTTTGAAAGAGTTTTGCCCAATCATGCAAAAAACAAAATCTGCGGAAAAGTCGCGCAAGAAGGTGATGCCGCTGGGGAGCGAGGCAGATAGCATTCCCAGGCCGTTCGGCTCCAGGCTCAGCGCATCGGGAACGCGGACATTGAAGTCTTCCGGGAAGACCAGAATCTGATTGTCCCTATTGTCACCGCCGGTCGCGGTGACAAGATAATTGATAATCGAGCGGCCTTGCAGGGAACCCAGCACGGCGGCAACGCCTGTGAAGCGCCGGTCCGGATTGTCGACCTCATCGAATACCAATTCGACCGGCGCTCCCGTAATTTGATGGCGCGCGGCAACCAAATCGATGCGATAGATCCTGTTGACGTCTGTCACGATCAACAAATTGAGCTTGGAATCTTGCGTGAGCGCAACCGGATTGTCGATATGCTGCGACTCGCCCAGGATATTGCCCGCCAAATCGAGCATGACAATGCGGTCATTTTCTGAATCCGCGACATAGACCAACGGCTCGCGGCCAACCAAAATATCCTTGGGTTGATTGAAACCATAGCCCGTCGCCGGACCCCAGACCGGCTGCAGTTGCAAATAAGACGTATCGCTCACGGCCGAGGTACCGCCGGTGTTCTCCGGCTGCTGTGGCAAAGGATACTTCTCACCGCCGCAGGAGGGGAGCAAAAACGAAAAGAGCAAAAGACAAAAGGCAAATTCAGATCTCATATTTCGTTCAATTGTGAGTCCCACTGTGGACGAGAGCCTTGCAGGGCTCTTGGCTGGCCGCAGCCAAACAGACTCAAAAACACTCGCCAACGGATCTGGTTCTCCACTGTCGCTTTTCCATCCGTTGGCACCATGAAACGTTAAGAGTTTTGTTCTGTGTTTGGTTCTTAAGACGTCAGCTGCGATGTTCACAAGAAATCCTGCACCAGCTTACAGTTTCAAATTCGCCGAAAACCTCGTAGCATTGCCCAAGCGCCCGAATTCGGAATAAGCAAAGTCCAGGTTCAGGTGGAATCGCCCCATGGGCAAGGCCACACCGCCACCAAAAGTGTAGGATTCTTCATCATAATTCAGGCGATAACCAGAGCGCAGCGCCAGGGTCTTATTCCACCAATATTCGACGCCTAAATTGACGTTCTCTGCATTGTCATTCGGATGATTGAGTTGCACCGCCGTGGTCATTTTGTGCTGCTCATTCTCCATCAGTTCCGTGGCGAACCCGATGCGAAAAACCGTGGGCGGGGCGAAATCTTGAAAACTGTTACGCGTTGTGCCGTCGCGCGCAGTCAAGGTGCCCTTGGGCTCGATATTTCTGGTGCTGAAATTGGAAACCGCGACGGCAAACCGGCTTTTGCCAAAGCCGGTCCAATAGTATGTCCCTAGATCGACCATAAAAGCGCGCGCGTGCACTTCCGCCAGCGTCTCGTCCATGTACTTTGCGGTCACGCCGAAACTGAAGCGGTCCGTCATCTGCCGCGCGAAAGTCAACCCCACGGCAATATCACCGAACGACACGTAGTTGCCGGTGCCGAGTGGCGCGAATTCGGTTGTTTCTTCCATGTCATCCGTGTGCAAAGCCGTCACACTCACGCCGAGCACGTTGGCTCTGCCAAAATGATGCAAATAACCCACGAACTCGTGGCGCACCTCGACCGGCCAGTTCACGTGTGAGAAGACGATCTCATTTTGCATGGTCTGTGCAATGCCCGCAGGATTCCAGTACAGTGCCGTGGCATCGTTCGCCACCGCCGCAAAGGCTTCACCCATGCCCACGGCCCTGCCGCCCACGCCGATCTTGAGAAATTGCGCCATAGCCGTGCCCGCGCGCTGGCTGCCGAGGACGGGAATGAGCTGGGCATAGCAAAGATGATGGCCACAGAAGTACAGCGAAGAAAGAAAGAAAAGCGTTGTTCGAGTTTTCATGCGGGTTGTTGAGTTTGACACAAGACCATGATTGTGAGATAGGAATAAGCCGCTACTGTACTCACCATTCACCATTGACACTTCACCATTCACAATTGTGAATGGTGAATTATGAACGGTGAATTGTCAATCTATTGTCAATCATCAGATCAACCCGATTAAAACCTCACCGCCAATCCTACCCTCATATTCCTCGGCGTCAAATACCTCGCCGGATTGAACGGAAAAGGATCCAGCGGCGCTTGGGTGTCGGGATAATACGGGTCATTCCAGCTCGTGGGTGTGGGATCGCCCAACTCATAGGCGCGGCCCGTGATCGGGTTGATGACCTGCGGATTCGCGCGATCGAGCAGATTTACAATTTCGAGCGAAAAAACCAAGTCCGTTTGCGCCAGGTGAAAGTATTTTTCGAAATTCAGATTGATCCAAAACCAGGAAGCGGCCAATTTGCCGAGCGGATCATCCGGCTCGCCGTTTTGGTCGAGATCGTCTATGTACTCGGGCCGGCCGTTGGGCAGGTAGTTATTCGTGAAATACTGTGGCGTGAAACGCCTCCCGGCCTGCGCGAACAGACGGGCATTCAAATTCCAATCACTTGGGAGCGAGATACCGAAAAGTTTTGGCCCGTTATTGCGCCCGGCGTTCAGATTCACCACCGCGCTGACCTGCCACGGGCGATCCCAAATCAAATTGTCTTCGGTGATCGGCTTTTCGTTCAGCGTTCCCTGCGCCACGAGATAGGCGTCATCGGGGGTTGAGCTTTTGCCGGTGGCCAGAGAATAGGAGCCGCTGATCGAGCCGGACAACAGCGCACTGGCGCGCTTGCGGAATTCCATCTCGATACCACGTGAGCGCGAATAATCGAGATTCAGATAAGTGGTGAACGTTCTGCCCGAAAGCCGCCCCGTGCCTCCAAAACTCACTGTCGTGACGTAATCGAAAATGTCTTTGTAATAAGCCGTCACGGTCAAGACATCGTTTTCCGTGAATTTATGGCGCAGACCGAGCTCATATGCGACCGTGGTTTCATAATCCAAATTGGGATTGCCGAATTTCTGAAACGTGGATTTCGCGCTGTTCTCGCCGAGCTTGGCGTAAATAAATTGCGGCTTGGGCCGTTTGGAGAAATGGCCATACGATAAGAACAACATTTGATTGTTTGAGATCGGATGCGAAAGGCCGAGGCGTGGACTCACGCGACCGCGCCAGCGATGGCCGAAAAAATTGTAGGTATCTTCGTAAAACTGCTGGCGCGTTTGATCGCTAATCGTCACAATTTCGGGATTCGCGACGGCGTCTTCGACGTATTCACCTGGGAACCAATAGTCAAAACGCAAACCCAGATTGGCAATCAGACCTTTGAATTTGATTTGATCCTGGGCATAAAAGCTGCCATATGCAGGATTGACGAGATAAATATCGTTGTTTAATCCCAATCCGCCGAACCATGGCCGGTAGATATCGATCATTTGAAATTCGGCGAAGCTGAGGTCGAAGCCGGCCCTGAGCTTGTGCGCATTGTTGCCGCTGTTGCGATTGAGATCGAGCTTCAGCGTGTACTCTTCGACGTAATGATCGTGCCAGGTGTCGCCGTCGCCGTAATCCCAAAAGCCGTCCCCCGGGAACACCGAGACGATGCTGCTGTCGCGGTTGTAGAAATAGTCGATGGGTTGAGTCACGATATCCTGCGGCTCTTGATATTCGGTCCAGTGCTTGCCGTTCACGTCGCTGCGCAAATGTGCGAAATAGCGCGCGAGCTTGATCTCGTAAAAAGTTCTCGAATTGAGCGTGTGCACCCAGGAAAGCGAAAGCTGGCGATTGAGGTGCGTGAAGGTATTAAAATTGTCGAGATTCTTTTCATACTCGTACGGGAAGCCCGGCCCTGGCTCGACAAATTCCAAATTGGTTTGCAGCGATTGCGTGTTTTGGTTGATCGACATGGACTGATTGGCGGACAAGATTAGTTTATGGGTGGCGTCCATGCGCCACGTCACTTTCACCAGACCCGACCAGTTATTGTCCTGCCGCGGCGCAAAGGTGCTGCCGTCCAACGATCCAAGCCCGAAAACACTGCGTGGAGAAATCGAGGAATACAATTGTTGCGCGGCATTCTTTAGATAAGTGTCGCCGATCGAAGAATAAAAATTTCCGAACAGGCCAAACTGGCCCGGCAAACGCAAGCCGAGGGCGGGAAAAATGAAACGCGAAAACGGCTCCGGCCCGCTGAGGCTGAATTCGAAAACATCACTATTGAAGCTGTGCGCATTCTCCGGGCTGAATTCACCCAGGATGGGCACGTCTTGGTCGATGAAGTTGAAATGGTCCCGCTTGTAAGCAAGACTGCCTCTATAAGTTTCCCCGCCTTCCTTCGTTCGAACGTTGATGACCCCGGACATGGCCTGGCCGTACTCAGCATTGAAACCGCCGGTGATGACTTCCACCTCTTCCACGGCGTCGGCGCTCAATTGCAGGCCGAAGCCGGTGCCGGAGAGCGGATCCTGCACGGAAATGCCGTCGAGCAAATATGCATTTTCATAAGAACGGCCGCCGCGAATATGAACTTCGTCGTCGCTTTTCACCACGCCGACCTGGTTCGCCACCACGTCCTGCACGTTTTCCACGACTTCGTTTTGAATGTCGGAGCTGGACAAGTTTCGCCGGCTGGAAGTCTCTTCGATGTCGAATAGCGGCTTTTCTCCGATGACCACCACCTCCTGCCCCAACGACAACACCGTTGCTTCCAACTTGAAATCCAACGTGGTTGTCGCACCGGCGGCGACTTTCACGCCGGTTTGCTGCACTTGTTTGTAGCCGATCATCGACAATTCGATCGTGTACGAACCGGGATTGATATTTGTGATCGTGTAGTTTCCATTCGCATCCGCAGCCGCGCCGTAATAGGTGCCCTTGACCAACACGTTCACACCTGGCAAACCCGCGCGCGTTTCGGCGTCGGTGATGCGCCCTTTGATAGTACCCTTGGGTTGGGCTTGTACTAGGGCGAGCAGTCCAAGCCAGAAGATCAAGGCAAGTCGTAATCGAATGATCATCATATAACAACCTTTAAAAACTTTCAACGAGAAGGCACGGAGTTCCACAAAGGAACACAGAGTTGCCGAACAAAGTCTTTTGTCTCCCGTTTTTGTTTTTCTCTGTGAAGCTTTGTGCGACTTTGTGTCTCCGTGTTTTATCTCTTGTCAAAAAATATCATTCAAAATCCTTTCGATCAGCGTGCGCACCGTGCCCAAGCCGTCGACCGAGGCCAGAGGAATTCCAAAAAAGACGAACGAGGAGGCGCCATCGATCACGCCCATCACGGGTGTGCCTTGCCACACGGCCGGATTCGGCGGCAACACATATAAAGTATCCGCGCTGATTTTGGGCACGAGCGGAAACACATTCGGAATGATCGCCGTGTTCACCCGCAATGGCGGAAAGCCGGCACCGACAAACGCAGGCGCGGGATCGATATTTTGATTGCGCGTTATGCGCGCAATGCGGCTGCCCAAGCTGTCGACCGGCGAAAAATCCAGGGGATCGCCTTGATTGCTGGTGAATTCCTGAAACGAAGCAAGCATGAGGATTTTGCCACCGCCGTCTAAAAACTGCGGAATGCTGACCTGTGCCTTTTCCAAATTCGGCTCGGTGTCCGTGTACCAAAAGATGCGATCGAACAGTTGCAGGGTCTGCGCAAACGCCTCGGAAGAGGCCGGCACCAACGCGCGATTATCACGCTTGATGTCCCACACGTCAAATTCGCCCGCGAGGTCGCGCAAAATTGCGTGATAAAAACTCGCGGTGTTGTCGGCAATGTTGTAATCGTCAACCACAAGAAATTGGCTGCGCGGCACGCGCACGTACCACGTGCCCTGCGGGTCACGCGGCATGCGAATGATCCGGCTGCGCGCGCCCGCGATATCCACCGCGCGCAGATAGAAAACGTGCGGACCCTCGGCCAATCCTTCGAGCACTCCCAGTGTGATCGAGGTGACGCCGGCTGGGAGCGGTTGCCAGCTCGCGGCGTTGGAATCGTCGAGGACGTATTCAAATCTGGCAATGGTGTCATCGCCGTCGAGGTCGCTGGCGTTCCAACTGAAATTGGCAACGGTAAAGGTCGTGTCCGGCACGTCCGTGCCCACGGGAAACTCCACTACCGGGCTCGAGTTTACGATTGGATAAGTTTGGCGTGCACCGGTTGGATCTGCGGCGCTTTGATCATCTACTGCTTTGACCCAAAAAGTGTAGTTCGTATCCGTGCCCGCCAACCGCAGCGTGAAAGTCTCCTGCGTTTCCGTGGTGAAAGTCCAATTCGCGTTCGTGGTATTGCTTTCCCAGCTCGACATATTCTGCGCGTTGGGGTTGAACGTATAAATGAATCCCACCACCTGACCGTCGGGATCGTCTCCCCACCAACTCAGCGTTTGCTTGCTGGTGGTGGGGTTCAACGAATCCGGCGCAACGCTGCGCAAAGCGAGATGGGTGACAGGCGGCTGGTTGGCCGCAGGGTTGTCGGTAAGATGATCCGAACAGTTCGGGGCAAAAAATGAAGCGACAATCGCACAGAACGCCGGCACAAAATTTTTAAGCTTGAAAAAATCTTTCATGATTCTTACCGATCAAAAATCACTGCTTGTTTTTGCCAGCAGCGACTCAGAGCAGATTTGTTCATGGGCCAAGTGACGGTATCGCATTTACTCTTACTCTTACTCTCACTCCTACTCCTGACGCTTACTCGCTTATATGAGGCGCGTAAGAGTGCGAGTAAGCGTTGGAGTAAGAGTTGGAGCGATCGATCACCTATTTCAACAATAACAGCTTCCGCACCTGCGCAAAATCACCGCTCTTCATGCGATAGAAATACATACCCGTCGGCACGGCCAGGCCGTGCTCGTCACGTCCATTCCAAACGACTCTGTGCGAGCCCGCGGGCTTGTTCTCATCCACCAGCGTCTTCACTTTCTGCCCGAGCATGTTGAAAATGGTGATCGTCACTTGCCCCTTTTGCGCGAGCTGATAGCGAATCGTGGTTTCGGGATTGAACGGATTGGGGTAGTTCTGATCCAGGGCAAAAATCTGCGGCAAGTTGCCGGGCCGTTCCTCAACGCCCACACTGAAACGGACGACATCATTGTTATTGCGCGGCAACAATTTGTAGTTGCTGAAGCTGAAATAGTGAATGCCGGTAATCGAGACGATGCTGTCGCCCAGTGCGTAAGAAGAATCCAAATTGCCTATAAAGCCGCCGCTCTCATCATCGACGCGCAACTCACCGGAGCCGTCATTGATGGAGAATTCGCCGAAATTGCTGGCCCCATCGGGGAATGGATTGGTGACTCTCGCGCCCAGGATGCGCACCAACATGCCCTCGTATTGCTCCGCAGTCGTGCCCGTGCGCAGCTCACCGGTGGTCACGATGATGGGTTCCGGTACGGCATTGCCAGAGCCGAGCACTGTCGCATTCGAGACATTACCAAGACGCGTCACGTTGAAATTTTCCTGCACTGTGCCGGTGACACGCACGCGATCACCCAGCTTCACGTTAGTTTGCGTATCATTAATCCAAATGCCGTTCCAAGGATCGCGCCCGTTTTGAATATAGTAGTAGCCAAAGTCGGCGGAGTCCGTGGTGGCGACGCCTTCGACCGTCACTGCCAAGCCGTTGTAGCCGGAATTACCGTTGGCAAAGGGGGTGTACTGCACGTCGAATATCGTAAGGCCAATGTCTCGCACGTAATAGAAGTAGCGTTGCGCGTTGGCAGCGTCGGTGCTATCGTTAGTGCCATCCACCGCCGTGATAAAATACTGCACGAACACGCCGTCGGCTTGCCGAGGAATCGTGCCACTGAAAACGGTATTGTCCATGGTGGTCATCGGCACCCTTTGCACCGGCCCGTTATCGGTGATGAAATTGATACTGGCGCGCGCGATCGGACCTTGCGCGTCCACAATATTGGCGCTCACCTGGACATCGTTTGCCGAGGTCACAGCAACCGGATTGCGCGTCACCGCAGTAATGGCCGGTGGCGAAGACGCGACTTCGATATCCGCCAAACTGCGCGGGTTGATCGTGGTACGGCCGGCGCCACCAGTTAGCACGTCGCGCACGAAACCGATGACGTTCACGCGCGTGCCGGCCGGCAAGTTCGGCCACACACCCTGGTTAGCATCAAGGTATTGGCGCAATCCCAGAAAGTAGTCATCTATCGAAATCGTGCCGGTCTCATCGCCGGCGGTCATGACATTACCCGGCTGTCCAGCGAAATTCTGGGTCACCGTTAAATTTTCAAAGCGGACCAGCGTGCTTTCCCACCTTTCGGTCAGACGCGGATCTTCCGCGGCACCCGTTGCGCCTAAATCGCCAGGCTTCAGTATAATCGGAGCCGGCGGCGTCAATCCAAAATCGACAAACTCGATCGGCACAATGGGATCCGTGAAAAGCACGGATTGAGTGATACTCGGCGTGTTGGGGTTTATCGGAAACTCCTGTAACTGGCCGGTGATTCTGATCTTGTCTCCCGGCTGTGCGGCCGACAATAACGTACCCGCCACATTCGAATCATTTTGCACGACAAAATAACCGCTCCAAGGGCCGCCGCGTTCGTCCTGAATAAATGCGCCCCAACGCGCGCCGAGGAAAATTGCCCGGGTGCTGTGCATCACGACACCGGTAACGGCCAGGGTGTCGTTGTTAAACGGCGAATCGTCATTGGCCAGCATACCGACGTCCTCTGCGCGCAGGAATTGGTAGTCTGCGATGTTCACGCTGTCGCCCAGCGCACGCCAGCCGGGCGTGGCCGGCGCATTGATGCTCCAAATGCCGCCTTTCCACGAAGTGTTTTCACTGGTTTCATCGTGGCCGGTGAGACCGTTGCCGCCCGTCCAAGTTTCAATGTCCTCTACGTCGAGCTTGCGCTGCGCAGTCGAGCCGAGGTCGTGTGGATTGGCATCAGTGTCGTTATCCGCATTGACCACGAATTGCTGGGGAATTGCCGTATCGGTTAGATAAGTCGAAGGCGTTGTGTCTGCATCCGGCCCATCAATGCTCACCCCAGTTTTGGAAACGGCTTCCACTTTATCGCCCCAAACGGCATAATCGACGTCTTGCACAAGATCGCTTTGACCATCCCAATAGAATAAAACCAGCACTTCACCGTCATTAGATAGCCCGCCTTGCCGGTTGATGCTTCCCGTGGTGGCTTCGAGCATGTCGGGAATGGCGTCGGCGGCGCTGCCGTCTTCATAGAGTTCGTACGTGGGCGGCACGCCATATGTCGTCGTGAAATTCGCGCTGCCATTCAGCGCGATGGTTTGGAATTCGTTGGGACCAATGGTTGCGCCGGCAGGAAAGCGCGCATTGAAATCTGCGAAAGTTCCACCGCCACCGCCGCCCACGGCGGTCAGACCCGTGACCGTATTGTAGTAATACTGATTGCCTCCGGGAAAGGTCGCGTCGGTAAGAAAATAGTTCGACAAATCTATCGACGCGTCCGTCGGGTTGTAAATTTCAACAAACTCGCCAACGGTCGGCTCGATGGCGAATTCGGTGATGAGCAGATGATCTTGAGCTCGAACGAGGTTAAGGCCCATCAGCAAACAAATACTAAGTAGTAAAGTTTTGTTCATTTCGCGCTCCTTAGGTTTTGTAGTTTTTGTGAGATTGGTCTGCTGATAAAGAAAAGACTATTGCATCGTGATGGATTTGCCCGTAAATTCAATCACCATGAAGTCAAAATGGCGCGGCGGCTTTGTAGTAACACGCGGCCCTCGCCTCGAGCAACTCGATGTTGCTCACGGAATCTGGTGCGCACCAGTACATCGGCTGTCTGGGCATTGATCAAAACTGCGATGCCTTTTCACCTCATGCCTCACTTGATCACCAGAAATCTCCCGCGCTGCACCTGTCCCGTGGCAAAATCCTCCACCGTATAAAAATAAAGGCCCGAAGCCAGGGCTTGATCATCCTTTGTCACCAAATCCCACCCATGCTCGCCGCCAGCATAAACGCGATTGCCCTTTGCGAACTTTTCCGTCCATTGCATGCCCTCACCGGCGTAGGTTGCAGCGTCGTGATCGAACTGATCCACCAGATCACCCGCCAGGGTGTAGATGCGCACCTCACAGCGCGCCGGCAAATTGAAGAAGTAAAATTTGCGATCCCGTTCGAGATTGCCATCCCACGTGGCGTTGACACGATACGGATTGGGATACACGCCCACGGAAATATCTTTCGCAGGCTCTGCCTGCAATTGCGCGTCGCGCGTGGCCGCGCCTGGAAACACGCGAATCGCATTGCTCAAGCGGCTGCTTTCGAGGCTTTCCAGATTGATGGAAGGATCGCCCTGATCGAATGCGGTCACGGCATAAGCGTACTGCCAGCCGTTGAGCAGATTCTCGTTCACAAATTTGTAATGATAATAAATCGTCTCCAGCGCGCCGGTGACGGGATTGATCGTGGTCTCCCCGAAAGTCACCGGCGGGCTCAGGCGCGCGCCTTTTAAATCAGTGTCGTAGCCAATGCCATCCACCGAATCATATTCCGCAATCAATGTAAACGATGAAAGCAAGTCTTTGCCCGGCAAATCCTCGCCGAGCCGGGTGCGATACACGCGATATCCTTCGAAATCTTTCTTACCGCTGATGAAATCAATCGACTCTTCTGCGGAACGATCCCAATACAAAGTCACTTTGCGATCTTCGGGTATAACTTTGAAACGGGGCGGTGTGGGCGGCGTGGGCAGAATATAGCGATCCAATTTGCCGTCGCGATCCAAATCTTCGCCGGGGTCGAGCCGGCCGTTGGCATTTCGGTCTTCGCCGTCGTAAGCGGTCTGGGCCCAGAATGCATTGGTGTATAAGTTCTCGCGATTGGCTTCCGTATCGGCGTTATTGGGATCACTGCCACCCTTGCTCGCGCAAATCACCGCAAAGACGACGTTGAGGGACGAATCCGGATCGATGCTTCTGAAGGGGCCGGTCGTGATCATGGTGATGAAATTGCCTTTTTGCCCTTTCACGCGCGAGTTGTAAGCGACGGGATCCAAAGGCTCCCTTTGTTTTTGATAATTCTCTATGTCGGTTTGCGGGGAGAACAGTACCGGATCGCTGGCGTCGCGAAAGAGCCAGGCGTTGAACGTTGCACGATTCTGGTAAATGGAGTCGCCCGGTTGCGGGGTCGCGCCCAGATGTTTGATCGCCGCGTAAAGGCCGTTCTCGGTGAACCCGGGGTCGCCGTCGAAATCGAACGAATACATCATGCGCAACGAATCCACGAAGCCGTCGCTTTTGTGCTGATAAAAAGGCGCGCCCACGCGCGGTGGAGTGATTTTGGTGTTGCGTACCACCAAGTCCGCCCAGATGGAAACGTAGACGTCGTTCAAGCGCTGCCTGCCGGTGTTTTTGATCGTGTAATTCAAAATCGCGAAGGCATCTGCAAAGGGAAAATCCCAGGCATACGATTCGAGATGCACGGAAAGATTGATGGGATGGTGTTGGGGAATGCGAATTGTCGTTCCGGGGACCACCAAGTTGGAATCGGTGAAATCCGCTAGAAAATCCTGATGGCTGATCGCCACCGGATCGTAAAACGGGCTTTCGATCTTGCTGGAGCGCTCGCGCACCACGTCATTCGGGTCGTCGGTGTTGGTGAATTCGAACCCGGCGGCAACGTCGGTCAGCGCCGGAATATCCTTGGCGGCGGTGGTGACGAAAGTTGTGCCGTCGTTGCGGCGGCCACCCACCCACAATCCGCCCACGAACATGTGCTCGATGCCCGAGCCTTTGGGATACTCGCAGGAGGGACGGTCCTCCGGGGCTTGGATAGCGAAGCCATCACCGATCGTGCCAAAATTGGTTATCGTGAGTCCGATGCTGCCGATGTTGGTGAATTTGGTGTCGTCATCGACGGAAAGTTTGCGCAAGTGGGGAGGGCGCTCGGTTTGAGCGAAGGAGCAGAGGGCAGGGAAGGAGATGAGCAGCAGAGAGCGTTGCGCACGTCGCCAGTTCATTATTCCGCCGAGTAAGGAGAAGGATTCGGAATTTGGACTTCGACCTGATCAGCTACTGCGAAAAAGTGGTCGCAATCTAAACAACGAAACGCAATTTGTCAAGGCTGCCTGGAAAGTTTATTGAAACTTCATAAAGGGGTAGGAACAAGGCAAATGACCAGCAGAAACAACAAAGTCAAGATAATTGTCGTCAAAATGATCAAAAAAACGTGTGACTTCGGCCTCTGCGGCGAGCCGATCGGCCTCGGACTCTTCCGGCCTACGCAAGCGCGTGCCCGTTTTGGGATCATAAAGACGCAAGCCTCCCTCCTCTTCGCGCAGCTCCAATTCTAAAACTTCGCTGCGCAAACCCGTGGCGCCTTTTTTTCGAAATTCCTGGTTGTAAGTACGGCGATCATTTTTGTCAACCCCAAATACGACCAGAATGTCCGAAATTCTGCATTTTTCCGCTTCTATCGCGACAATAGACGAAGATATTGCAGGAAACCTAGACCTTGGGATGCTCGCGAAAATAACCTTCACGCGCGCAAAGCTCGTCTAAATCGCCCAGTGTTCATTAATGCACCCATCCCGTTTGACAACGATGACGAGATCGACGACGCCCGCAAAAATTCCGTCTTCCACGACACCCGGAATTTGGTGAATTTGCTGGGACAAATATTTCGCTTGATGAATTTTGCGAAACGCACAATCCAAAATCATATTGCCATTGTCCGTGCGAAAGGTTTTGCCCTCTTTCGCGCGCACAGTCACTCGCCCGCCTAGGCTGCGCAACATTTCCGCCGTGGACTCCCACCCGAAGGGCAACACCTCCACCGGCACCGGAAATTTGCCCAGTTGTTTGACCAGCTTGCCTTGATCGACCATAATAATAACACGTTCGCTACGCGTGGCCACGATCTTCTCGCGCGTCAAGGCCCCGCCGCCGCCTTTGATCAGATTGAGCTGCGGATCGACCTCATCCGCACCGTCAAGGGTGAGATCGATCTTTTTGAATGCACCTTCATCCGCGATCAACGGAATGCGCAGCCGGCGCGCCAGGCGTGCGGTGGCGATTGAGCTCGGTACACCGGTGATGCGCAGGCCGTTTGCAACCTTCTTCGCCAGCAAACGCAACGCAAATTCGGCCGTGCTGCCCGTGCCGAGACCGACAGTCATTTTGTTTTCGACATATTCGACCGCCGCAACGGCGGCATTGCGCTTTTGTTCGATAATTGAGATCATGACTCCTCTACCTTTGAATTCGCATCGCAAAGATCACGATCCACTCCATCCGTTGAATCCGCTTAACAAAAAAGGTCATGATTGATGAAGCGAGTAAAATCTATGCTTTTTCTGCAAAGATTCAACTTTAAAAGATTGTAGCGGGTTGAACAGCGAGTCTCTTCAGGGCTCTTGGGCTAAAAACAGTGGTCCTTTCGAGCATTTTTAACTTAAAAAATAGTTCTCGGGATGAAAAAGCAGCCAACGGATTCAGAATGAAATCCGTTGCTCGCTTTCTCATCCGTTGGACAAAAATTTTATGCTTGTCTCTCTTGGGGCCATTACGTACTTTGATGTCATGAAAACTTCCGACTTGATTCAATATCTCGACGGCTATTTGGAAATCGACAAAATCCCTGATGCTTCCTGGAACGGCCTGCAAGTGCAGGGCAAAGATGATCTCCAAGAGATTGGAGTGGCGGTGGATGCTTGCCAGGACGTCATCGACGCGGCGGCTGAGATTGGCGTTGATTTTTTGGTCGTCCATCACGGTTTATTTTGGGACAAGAAGCTGGAAAGAATCACCGGCGCACATTATCGCCGGGTGAAAGCTTTGCTGGAGGCGGGCATCAATTTGTACGCGGCGCATTTGCCGTTGGATTGGCACCCGGAGGTGGGCAACAACGCCGTGCTGGCGCGACGCATGGGGCTGGAGTTGGTCTCGGGTTTCGGACGTTCCGGCGCTACCGATGGCCGCAGCATCGGCTGGACGGCACAGGCCCCGCAGGCGCTTACGCAGGCCGAACTCATCGAACGCGCGACCGCGGCACTCGCCGGCGACGTGCGCGCCGATTTCTTCGGCCCGAAAATGATCCAACGCCTGGCGATCGTGACCGGAGGCGGCACCGCTTTGTTATCAGAAGTCGTCGCCACCGGCGTCGATGCATACATCACCGGCGAACCGAAGCACTCTTTTTATCATTTTACCCGCGAGCACAACCTCAACGTACTCTACGGCGGGCATTATGAGACGGAAACCTTTGGCGTAATCACCCTCGCCGAACATCTCGAGCAGAAATTCCAGCTCCCGTTTCAGTTTTTGGATTTTCCAACAGGACTTTGATTGGGTTTTACACGTTACACGTTACACGTGTAACGTGTAACGTGCAAGAATGGACGCTAGACATCATATGCCTGACCTTGTCATTTTTGGGCGGCAGCCGATCTTGGAAGCTTTGGCCTCGGGCTTGCCGTTGCGCAAAATCTACCTCGCCCAGGGCAGCGGAGGCGCGCCGATGGCGCACGTGGAGCAGCAAGCCGAAGCGAAGAGAATCCCGTTGCAATCTTTGACGCGCATGGAATTGGACCGTCTCGCAAAAACCGACAAGCATCAAGGCATTGCCGCCTTGATGGCTGGAGTTGATTACGTTGATTGTGAAACGCTTCTGCACCAGGCTCAAAAAGATGGTCCCGATAGAAAAGTCGCGATGCTCCTGTTGGATGGCGTCGAAGATCCGCGCAATTTGGGGGCGATTCTGCGCGTGGCCGATGGTGCGGGATTCAACGGCGTGGTCATTACCAAACGCCGCTGTGCCGAAGTGACCGCAGCGACCATCAAGACCTCCGCGGGCGCGGCCTTCCACCTGCCGATCGCACAGGTTGCGAATTTAGCCAACACGCTTTCATTTCTCAAAAAAGAAGGGCTTTGGATTGTGGGGTTGGAAGCAGAAGCACGGGAAACGATCTTTGCGATGGACGCCAGGCTGCCGCTGGCCATCGTGCTGGGCAGTGAAGGGCAGGGCCTGCATCGCCTGGTGCGCGAGCGCTGTGATTTTCTTTATAGAATTCCAATGGCGGGAAAACTGGCTTCACTGAATGTGGCGTCGGCAGCGGCGGTCGTTGGTTACGAGGTCGTGCGGCAGCGTACGTCGAAATGAAAAGTTTTCGCCGCCCTCTCGCCTCAAGGTGAAAGACGGCGGGACCAAGCGGGCAGGCAGTTACTGTTGCGCCAGCCCGGGAGTAGAGAAGAAATCATGATAACGGCTTGCAATCTTGCCCGCGCGCAGTTTTCCACTCGCAAACAAATCTTTGACAAAATCGTCATACGAAATCCGTTCGGGCTTCAGGCCGGCTTCGAGATATGAATAGATCACAGTGGCCAGGCCGTGCGCACCGTTGTCCTGATCCCTCAAATAACTTCGCACGGCTTGCGGAGAATGCTCGATTCCGGCACTTTGCGAGGAGACGAGCAATTGCCGGCGGCGAGCGAGCCATACTTCCGCAGCGAACACCAGCTCTTTCCTGCAAAACGAATTGAAATCCAGCGGCGCGCCGTAAAACTCAAATTTCTGCAAACAGGCCTGCAAGAAATCATCACCGGGTAGTTGCGCGAACTCCGGCGCCAGCAAGGAATCCACCATCCGGTCGCAATGGGGATGCAGCATTTCGCGGTAAAAGTTTCGCACCACCGGGCGCAACGGAAGCTGAGCGTCCACCACGCGCGCCTGACGGTGCAAACGTACTTCATGAGGCTGGCCCAGCGAGAGCAGATACAAATCCAGGGTATCACGCTCGAAGTGAACGCCGCGCAGAAACCGCTCGACGTCTCCGACGACGTCATACGCTTGCAACTCCTGTTTCATGATTGGAATCCTGGCCAGGAGTTCGGGCAGGAATTTTGAGCGCCAATAAGTCTCAAATTGATTTGCGCGCAGATACTCCAACACTGTTGTGACATTGGGCTTGAGCGCCTGCCATTGCTGCCAGTTCTTTTCGCTGCCGTAATCTGAAGCCATGAGCTGGGCGCGCATATACTCGTCATTCCGCACCAAGTCGAGCATTCTATCCAGGCCGTCAACGGGAGAAAAATTTGCCAGCAACATGCTCAATCTCGGGCCCGGCGGCCAACTCGGCCCAATGGTGAGATCGATCTGCGTGATCGCGCTGCGCACATCCGCGGGCAGATTCCATGACCAATCGCGATGCACTTGCGGATAGTACTTGGAGTAGAGCGGACGGCCGGTGAGAATGCCGATCAGATGGCAGGAATCATATACTAGGGAAGGCTTCACCTCCCAATGAGAAACAAACCCTCGGGTGCGCGATGTATCTTTTTTGTTACAACCCGACCAGCACAACAGCACGAGTGTCCACGTTCCTACCTGAAGTAAATGACGCAAAAGCGATTGCAATTTGATCATCCTTGAAAAAACCAATGCACCTCGTTGTGTCGTTGCCGCATCCGATTCTATGCAATATCGTGGCTTTGGTTTGCCAATTTGGCGTCCGGCAACGGTAATCAAAGAATACCCAAACTGCTCGATTGCAAACAGGACAAGTTTTTCAGGGACACAAAACC
>JBOHQX010000162.1:0-14504 GCA_050732395.1 bacterium | reverse complement strand
AATCTGGAAAACAAATGAACATTCGAAGAAGCGGTATTCTTCTTCATATTACCTCCCTGCCCTCAGCACATGGGGTCGGCGATCTCGGTCCGGCGGCCTATCAATTCGCCGATTTCCTAACGGAATGCGGGCAAAGCTTTTGGCAAATCTTGCCGGTAAACCCGACTTCGCCAGCGTATGGTAACTCTCCCTACAATAGCCATTCCGCTTTCGCCGGCAGTCCATTGATGATCAGTTTGGAGATCTTGACGCGCGAGGGTTTATTGTCCGAGACCGACTTGGAGGCAACGCCACGCTTTCCGCAGCATGAGGTTGACTATCCGGCGGTCATCGACTTCAAACTCCGGCTGCTGCATCTGGCTTTTGAGAATCATAAACGCGCGCTCAGCCGGGATCACGAATTTCAGAATTTTTGCCGGGAAAGTGCGTTTTGGCTGGAAGATTATGCTCTGTTCATCGCTCTGCGCGAGTATTTCAACGGCGTGCTTTGGGGCGATTGGCCGTGGGAAATCAAAACCCGCCAGACTGCCGCACTGGACGATTGCCGCGCAAAATTGCATGATCGTATTTTGAAAGAGAAATTCATCCAGCACCTTTTTTTCCGGCAATGGGCGTCGTTGAAAAATCATTGCAGTCAGAAGAACTTGCATTTGATCGGCGACATCCCGATTTACGTCAATTACGACAGCGCGGATGTGTGGGCCAATCCGGAGCTCTTCAAGCTGAACGGCGAGCGCAAGCCCGTGCTGGTTTCGGGCGTGCCGCCGGATTTTTTCAGTGCCACCGGCCAGCTTTGGGGCAGTCCGGTGTATGAATGGGAAACACTAAAGCGTACGCGCTACGCCTGGTGGCTGCAGCGTTTCGATCAAAACTTCAAGCTTTGCGAGTTGGTCCGGCTCGACCATTTTCGCGGCTTCATCGCGTATTGGGAGATTCCCGCGCATGAACCGACGGCCATGAACGGTCGCTGGGTGGAGGCGCCGGTGATGGATTTTCTCACCACGCTGGCCAGGCATTATCCCTATCTGCCGATCATTGCGGAAGACTTGGGCGTGATTACTCCCGAGGTGCGCGAGATCATGCAGCGCTTCGATTTTCCGGGCATGAAACTGTTGCTCTGTGGCTTCAACGGCGATATGGCTACCGACCCCAATCTGCCGCATCACTATCCCAAGCATTGCGTCGTCTACACCGGCACGCACGACAACAACACCGCTGTCGGTTGGTTTCGCCGCGAGGCCAGTGTGGACGATCGTCACCGGCTGTTTCAGTATCTCGGCCGCGAAGTGGACGAAAGCAACGTGCATTGGGAATTGATCCGCCTGCTCATGAGATCCGCCGCGAACATGGTCGTTATACCGATGCAAGACATTCTGGGTCTCAACGAGGAGGCGCGCATGAACCTGCCGGCGACGGGGCATGGCAATTGGAAATGGCGTCTGGTGGAGAACCAGTTCACGCCGGAGATCAAAGCGAGGTTGGCGGAGGTGACGGGGATTTACGGCAGAAGCTGAGGTGCGTATTGGAGGTTGGGCGATTCGCCAACTAAACTTAGAATAATCTGAAAGTTTTTCTCGACGACACTCAGTGGCTTCGATGAATTTCGGCGCAAGAGTTTCCCGCCGAGTGACACCGAAAGCAGTGAGTGTCGCCGAATGGTTTTTTGCCACCCATCAGGGCTTCGATTTGCAGCTTTATCGATTACTCCGTCTTAATCTTGCCTGGTTTCTTGCCTTCCAATTCATTTGCCAGATCTTCGGCGTCATAAAGCTTGCTTAGCGCTTCCATCATGAACGCGGCGTGCACGGCCACGGAGCGATTGGCGGTTTCGTCATAGACAAAACGACCCACCAGGCTTTCAATATTGCCGTCAAAAACCAGTCCCACCAATTCACCATTCTTGTTGATCACCGGCGAGCCGGAGTTGCCGCCGATGATGTCGTTGGTGGTGACGAAATTCGCCGGTGTAGCCAGGTTGAGCTTGTCCTTGCGATCGAGAAATCGTTGCGGCATGTCGAAAGGCGGCTTCGTGTCAAAACTATAGAAGCGATCATAAAGGCCGTAGATCGTGGTCTTAGTCGGGGCCAGCGTGCCGTTCATGGGATAGCCTTTCACCGTGCCGTAGGACAAGCGCAGGGTAAACGTTGCATCCGGATGTTTGGATTTGCCGTAGACTGCGAACAGCGCCCGGCCGATCTTTTCGCCCGCGGCCGCTTCGAGGCTGCCGACGTTCTCGGTGTACCATTTCGACAATTCGCGTTGCATGGGATCGAGCTTGCGCGCCAAGACCATCAAAGCATCATCAGACGAAGCGACCGCCGCTTCTCCGCCTGCGACGAGAGATTTGCGAAATACCGGATCGGCTAATTTCGTACCGGCCACGAGCTCCTTCGCCACTGCGGCCGGCGGGCGACCGTTCAGAACTAATCTGATGAAAGAGTCATTCGGGCCAAGCTGTTCCAGAGATTCCTGCAGGGCATCCGCCAACAGCGTTTCCTCCAGCGGCGGATAAACAGGCGCGGGGGAGAACAGCTTTAAGTGCAGCGAGGTCAGTTGTGCATCGTGAAAGCCGTCGATACGCTCGATGTCGGGCTTTTTGATTTCAGCAACGTATTTGACGATCGTCGAAGCCAGGCTGGCCATGCCCGAGCCGCGCAGGGCGCGAAAACGAATGGGTGTCGCCATTTCTGAATATTTCTTTTCGGCAGTGGCAAGCATTTGCCACGCTTCGCCGTAAGCCTTGCGCCATTCCGAATTGGCCATCACCTGCGCGCGGAATTCGTTTTCTTCTTTTTGCTTTTTGGCAAAGATATTCTTATCCAGCAGGCCGTCGTATTCACCGGTCCACGCTTTGAGCGCGTTTTCGGTGCTGAAGATCTGGCCTTGCGCCTGTCTGGCCTGTTCCGCGCCTAGCGCTGTGTAACGTTGCAAGACTTCGAGGCGGCGCTTATAGCTTTTCAAACGATAGGGATAGACATTGTCGCGTTGATGCTCGAGTTGGGCTACGGTTTGCAGCCGGTTCGTGGAGCCAGGATGCCCGGAGACGAAAACCAATTCACCCTCGGCTGCGCCCTGACTGTTCCATTTCAAAAATTGCTTGCTCCCGACGGGCTTGTCATTTTCATACACCCGGAAAATGGTCATGTCGAGATCGTGGCGGGGAAAAGTGAAATTATCCGGATCGCCGCCATAAAACGCGATTTGTTGTTCCGGCGCAAAGACCAGGCGCACGTCGGTGTACTTTTTGTAACGGTACAACCAGTATTCACTGCCGTTGTAAAGCTTGACCAGGTCCGAGCGCAAGCCGGTGGCTTCGGTGCTCTCTTTCTCGATCTGTGCGATTTCCACGGTGCGTGCCGCCAGCGCTTGCCTGTCATTCATGTCCTTGGCCACTGCGCCCTGTACGCGAGCCGTGACGTTCTCCATTGCCACCAGAACATTCAACTCGAGATCGGCACATTTGATTTCTTCGGCGGCCGTGCTGGCATAGAATCCATCCTTCACATAATCTTTTTTTTGCGAAGAAATCTTTTGCAGCTGCCCGCGCGCGACGTGATGGTTGGTCAACACCAGACCATTCGGACTCACAAACGAGCCCGAGCCGCCGTCATTGAACCGCACGCTCGCCAAACGAATGTGATCGAGCCACTCCTGCGTCGGAGTAAAACCATAGTGTTCTTTTAATTGCTGCAACGGCGGATTGTCGAACGTCCACATGCCCTCATCCGGCATGGGCCACGCTGCGCCCAGGCAAGAACAGGCAAGGATAACGCCGAGCATGAGCCGCGCGCTTTTTAGCCGCCATCCTGATAATTTCATTTGACACCTCGCTTTGAAACTCTCGTGACCTAAGCAGGACGTTGATAGCGTTGCCGCGATCTACCGATGACAAGAGGCCCAAACGCCCTGCGCCTGCTCTGACCAAGAGTAATCAATAGCAAAAAAAATTGCTTTCTCCAAAGTAAATCTATCGTGAACGCTTGCCGGCCAGGAAGGCTATAAGTATTCCGAAAATGGCATGCTGTTGCTGGATACTCCGGAGAGGTCGAGTATCAGGAGAGAAGACCAAAACTTCCAACGGATAGATTAAGACCAACTGATAGAACTTTTGGTCTTTTCATCCGTTGGTCTTAATCTATCCGTTGGCGATTTAAAAGGTTGGAGTTTCATTCTGTGTTTAATTGGCTAATCGCATTTTGCACGCTGATATGGAAAATCAATGCTCTTTAACTGGCCTTGTACGGTGCCTTCAATTCGTGCAGCCAACGAGCCATCCTTTTCCAGGCGATAGATAATGCGCTGGGGAAAGTCGTGATCAGGATTTTCGAACACGGCTTCGTGCGTGCCGTGCTTCACCAGCTTGAACCACGTTTCTTGCTGACCGGAGGGAATGGCAACGTAAAAAATCCCGCCCTCTTCTTTTCGACGAATCTGCAGAAACTCGAATTCGCGCGCCTTGCCGTTGGCGACGGTGCGGCTCATGCCCAGCATGAGATCGCCGGCGGGCTTCATCCATTGCTCGACCACTTCATGTCCTTTGCCACTGCGCTGCCAGCAGCCGGCAAGCCAGGCGAAATCCTCGACCGCAGGATCTCGTTCTTGCGCGTTGGCAAACCCGGAAATCAGCACGAGCAAGATCAGGCCACGAAAATGCGCCGTCATTTTTCCATCTCCTTGTATTGTTGAAAATCGTGAATCAAATGCGCCTGGTCATAGTAGCCGCAATCCACGGCAACCGCGCTCCATGAATCCAGCGCGTGCCCGGCTGATTTGAATATTCTTTGAAAACGAAGAATGCGGGCCAGCATTTTTGGACTAAAGCCGACCATGGATTGAAATTTTCTCTCAATCTGTCGGCCGCTCAGGCCGAGATCGGCAAATAATCGTTCGACTTGCACCCGCCCGTCCGTTGCTGCAATTCTACGCACCGCTTCTTCGACCAGCCGATCACATTGCCAGCGATCATGCTGGCGCTGCAATAAGGCGGCTTCGAAAAGCTTGATGCACGCACGTATCGAATGCGCCAAGGCGAGTCTTTCTTGCAACTCCGATGCCCATCTTGCCAGAACCGCTTCACCCTCGATAATCTGATCAGTCAATTGCTGCAATGGAACATGCAAAAAAGCAAAAGCGCCAGCGGGACGAAAGCGAATGCCCCAAAGCATGATCTGCCCTAACGGCTGGATGAGAGCATAGCTGCGCATTTGGCCCGCAATCAAGGTTTCCGGTTGTACCTCCACTTTGCCGTTCACGTGAAAGCGCTTGAAGCGATCGCCGAAATTGAAAATGAGCTCGACACAACCGTCGGGCACGATGCGTTCCGCGGCGGGAGGCGAGGGTTGCCGGGAAGATTGCAGCTGCCAATAGCATTCAACATAACGGCGCAGACGTGGCGAGGGCGGAAACTCGAGATAGCGCATGGTAAAATAATAATCCCTTAGGGTTCCCACTCTCAACCGAATCTAAGCCTGGCCCGAGCCTTGGCCTTGAGGGCTTCTGTTTCCCGATCTCGCGGTGAAGCCGTGGTCACCAGGGACTCCAACAAGTTTTTTGAGATCAGGGCCACCTGGCTGACGGCGTTCTCGAACGCCTCCTCATTTATTTTTGATGGCCTGGTGAAACCGGTGATCTTTCTGATAAACTGGAGCGACGCGGCATGTATCTCTTCGTCCGTGACAGCGGGGGTAAAGTTGTAAAGCGTTCTGATGTTTCTGCACATCTCGTAGTTTCCTCTGGGGGTGATGCCAAACCTGCCAATGGTGCAGTGGCAACGGAAGTCGTTAGTCCGCAACACGCTGGTGCTTTGTGCCAACGAGGAGCGGCTGATAGAATCGATCGCGTAAAATCACTACTTGGCGAAACCCTGCTCCGTGCAGCAGCGACTCCAGCCTCGTCAGCGTGATGCAGTAATAACGCCCGCCTCGAAACACTCGTGCGTTTGCACTGGGCTGGCCTTTGTCCTCGACAATGTACGTCGAGAAGTCGTAGTAGTCTCCTTCAAACTCCCACAGATCGAACACGATGATGTGGCCCTCGCTGGTTTTGTGTGCATGACGTGGCTGGAGCTGCTTGCTGCAGCGATTCATACTGGCGTAATCACGCACTGAAATGATACAGCCTCCACTCACCGTCGTGCATCGATAGAACTTCTCCAAGGCCTGGCCAATTCTCGTATGACACCATCGAGTGCCGCCCCCTGCCGGCTGACGCTGGCGTTCCAGTCCTGGAGCATATACTTATAATAAGGCGCGAGTTGATTGTAGTAATCGTCGCTCATTCCTCTGAATCCTGACTGTGCAGAATGGTTACGCTAACTCAAGGTTGTGATACGCGCAACGTCAGCTTGAATTTTTGCGCACTCATCCATAAATCCCGCGCAGCATCAGTGTCTTGGCGACGCGATCGATCCCCAGAACGTACGCGCCGATGCGCATGTTGACTTTGTATTTCTCAGCCGTAGCGTTGACTTCGTTCAGCCCTTCGGTCATGATGCGCGTCAAGCGATTGAAGACGTCGTCTTTTGGCCAGAAATATCCGCCACGATCCTGCACCCATTCGAAGTAGCTCACCGTCACGCCGCCGGCATTGCATAAGATGTCGGGAATAACAACCACGCCACGCTCAGCGAGAATCGGATCGGCCTTGGCCGTGGTCGGGCCGTTGGCGCCTTCGGCGATGATTTTGGCTTTGATGCGGCCCGCATTTTTGCTGGTGATTTGATCCTCGAGTGCACACGGCGCCAACACTTCACATTCCAATTCCAACAGCTCTTCATTGCCGATGTGATCTCCGCCTTTGAAACCTTCCAACACTCCTTTGTTCTTGTCGCGATACTCGATCGCCTGAGGAATGTCTATGCCTTTGGGATTGTAGTAGCCCCCGCTGACGTCGTTGATTGCAATAATTTTGCATCCCATCTCATGGAAGAATTTTGACGCAATCGAGCCGACGTTGCCGAAACCTTGCACGGCAATTCTCGTTTGCGCCGGCTTCATTCCCATCTTTTTCATCATCGCGCTGGTGGTGATCACCACGCCCTTGCCCGTAGCTTCGACGCGCCCTTGCGAGCCGCCCAAAAAAATCGGTTTGCCCGTGACCACTGCCGTCGTGGTATGGCGCATATGCATGGAGTAAGTGTCCATGATCCAGCCCATGACTTGCTCGTTGGTGTTCACGTCCGGCGCGGGCACGTCGCGTTCCGGCCCGAAAATGTCCAGCAAATTTGCGGTGTATCGCCGTGTGATTTTTTCCAGCTCGACTTTGGTGAGCAGTTTGGGATCGCATTTGACCCCGCCTTTTGCACCGCCGAACGGGAGGTTGACCACGGCGCATTTCCACGTCATCCACGCCGCCAACGCTTTGATCTCGGAAAGATTGACGTCAGGCGAATAGCGAATGCCGCCCTTGGAAGGCCCGCGCACGTCGTTGTGGATCACGCGATAACCTTCGAACACTTCGATACGGCCGTCATCCATCTGAATGGGAATGGCCACGATGATTTGCTTTTGCGGCGTTTTGAGATACTCGTAAATGCCCTGGTCCAAATTCAAGATATCCGCGGCCACTTGAAAGCGCGCCATCATCGACGCAAAAGGATCATCGTCTCCCGCTTTGATGGGAGCGTTCTCAACATACTTGTAAAGTACAGCCGCACTTGCCATGAAGATCTTCTCCTCTCGCTGATGGGTTGGGATAACGAAAAAATCTGACCGGCTTCATGATCCTGTGCAAGCTTTGATCTGGGTGTCAAAAGCGAGGATGAGTGAGCATAGGAGTAGGAGCATGAGTGGGAGTTATGTGTATGAGTATTGAGTAAGAGTATGAGTGTGAGTATGAGTATGAGTGTGAGTATGAGTGTGAGTATGAGTGTGAGTGTGAGTGTGAGTATCAGTATGAATGTGGGTATTTGCCCTGGTTTATTTTGGCTGGAGCTGGTGCGGAAGCGGCGATTGTTCCTGCTGCAAACGGCGAAGCACTTCCTGCACCACCTTGCGAATCAACGCCGGGTCCGCCTCCGGCCCTAACTCGCGCAGAGTTTCGCGCACGACGCGCCGCAGCAAGTCGTCGGTGATTTCCATATAAAATAAAGAAGCCGCAGGTCAAAGACGCGGCTTCGGTGGCAAGAAATATAAGAGATTTTCAGATTCGCGCAAGCGATTTCTTGTGCAGAATTTTCCACTTGCCGGTTTTCCTGAAAAGTGTAGCTTCAACAATAATTGCTTTCGTAACACCATCAAGCCCAAAGGTGAAAGAATGCCGATGAGAGAATTTCGCCCGAATCGGGAATCATTTCAATGGCGATCTGGAGGTCTGGAACGCCAGCCTGCCTGCACTCAAAAGCTATCTCGAAGATCGCGCTGGTCAGATGAACTTGAGTGAAGATTCCGGCCGTTTGAAGCCCGGTGTGCAGAACTTCAGGCTGGCAGGTTTGTGATCATTATCAGCGCAAGCTTCGCCAGCAAATGAGTATGCCATGCTGAAGCATCGCATTCCGGTTTGAATTGCCAAACGCATAAGAACCCGAGACTCTCTTCCGAGCTCGTCCAAATTTCACCAACAGGAGACCACATGAAACCTCCCGTAGCACGCATCACGGAATCTTTTACCGAATCTGTGATTCGGGAGATGACGCGGTTGACGTTGCAGCACGGCGGCGTGAATTTGTCGCAAGGGTTTCCGGATTTTCCCGCGCCGGAGGAAGTAAAAGCAGCGGCGGTGGCGGCGATTCGCGCGGATATCAATCAATACGCGATCACCTGGGGCGCAATCAAACTGCGCGAAGCTATTGCTGCAAAAGCTATCCGCTACAATCGGATTCCGGTCGATCCAGCAAAGAACCTCACCGTCACGTGCGGCTCGACCGAAGCCATGATCGCGGCGCTGCTGGCGTTGATCAATCCCGGCGACGAAGTGATCATCTTCGAGCCGTTTTATGAAAACTACGGGCCCGACACGATTCTCGCGCACGCCATACCGCGCTTCGTCAAGCTGCGCCCGCCGCACTGGGCATTCGATGAAGGCGAATTGCGCCAGGCTTTCAATGATCACACACGTGCGATCATCATCAACACGCCCAACAATCCGACCGGCAAAGTGTTTTCACGCGAAGAATTGCAAGTCATCGCCAATTTGTGCCAGAAGTGGGATGCTTTCGCCATCACCGATGAAATCTATGAACATATTTTATACGATGGCACCGAGCACGTCAGCATTGCGAGTCTCGACGGCATGGCCGAGCGCACAGTGACCATCAATGCCATTTCGAAAACCTACAGCTTGACCGGCTGGCGTGTGGGCTGGGCCATCGCACCGGAAAAGCAAACCGGTGCAATCCGCAAGGTGCATGACTTTCTCACTGTTGGGGCCGCTGCGCCGTTACAGGAGGGCGCCGCCGTCGCGCTCCACTTGCCTGAAAGTTACTATGCGAATCTTGCGAGCATGTATCTTGAAAAACGCAATCGGCTGTTGGAAATTTTGCAGAAAGCGGGGTTTCATTGCTGGCGGCCGGACGGCGCGTATTACATCATGTGCGAGGCGGCAGAATTGATGCGCCGCACCGCTCACACGAATGACAATGACTTTGCGCGCTGGATGATTCGCGAAATTGGCGTGGCTTCGGTGCCGGGCTCCAGTTTCTACCAAAATGCTGAAGATGGAAAAACACAGGTGAGGTTTTGTTTTTGCAAGAAAGAGGAGACGCTGCGGGAGGCGGAGGAAAGATTGCGGAGACTTTAGATGCGCTCCAGCCGGGAGCATTCACATTTTCGCGATTGTGTTCACGCTGCCAGTTGTTTTGCTCTCTTTTGTATGATTTTCGCCAAAGCCAGCAAAGCTTCGTTCACGGAATCAGAATCCGGAAAGATCTTGGCGACCTCGGGCGACAAAACGACGATATTCGTACCGGCAGACAAGCGCTTGACGTATTTTCCGCGTACACCTTTGCTGAAGTCATACTCCTCCAGCATATCGTGATCGCGCCGGGATTTAGGAGCCTTCTTGATATTTTTTCTTCTCATGAGAGTTTGCTACGCGCGCACTGATGATTCTAGCACCAGGAATAAAGTTTAGCACAAATTCGGAAAAATGCAATCAGTTTTTCTGAAACAATCTCGGCAGCAAATTTTACCAAACAAATCTATGCATATCTCTTATATCGCACTCGACCGCATGGCCGCAGAAAGCGCCGCCCAAAATAAATTGGAACGAGCGCATCTCGAAAAAATCGGCAGACCCATTTTGTCGACGGGCAGAAAAATGTCCGACGTTGAGCTGTTGAAAAAGCTCCAATCCTTCAATGTCATTGTAGACAAAGAAAAACTCGAGGTTTGGTGTAGAGATTCTATCTCGGCGCAAGAAGTGGCGGAATGGATCTTCTCCACACAAAAGCCGGTGTTCAAGCTGTCGTTCGAGCAAGACTGGATCTGGATAGCGCTCACGGTGTTATGGGAACGTTGGTTTCCCCACTACCCGAATTTCGAGATGATCGATGATCAAATGCAAGCGGGGTACGACCTGCTTGGCGCGCGAGAAGCGGCGAGAGCATGTCTGTTGTGGCTGGCGCTATGGAAGCCCGCCGTGCAAATCGCCAACGCTCGAAACTTGAAAACTTTGGCAGAGCTTGACCACGCCTTCGGTGGTACGCAGTCTTTTTTTAACTGGGTTCAGGATTTGGTGGAGGCATTGGAGACTGCAGGCCAAAATGATAGGCGCTTTTTCTACGAACGCGCGCACTTTTGTGAAGAGTTTATCGGCAGATTCCCGCATGAAGATGAGAGTATAGATCAAAATATGAGACACGCTTGGGCTGAATCCTGCGTCAGGATTGGCGAGACGGAAAAAGCAGAAGCGGTATTTCAACAGTTGCACGAAAAGTATGGGCAGCTCGCAGGGCAGGAAAGCGTCAAACTGGAAACGACTCTTGGCACCAGCGGGAACGTCTTGCGACTTAAACGAATGATCGATTTTGGAGATGAAGGCTTGCCTTTGGAACAGTTTGGTAATCTTAAAAAAGCCCTGCGAGCCGGTCTTCACAATTGGCCTGCGCCGAATGAAAAGAAACATAAAATCGGCCGCAATGATCCTTGTTCGTGTGGCAGCGGCAGGAAATTCAAGCTTTGTTGTGGAAAGTAGTAGCGTTTTGCGGCCGGCTGGACCCGGCGATCAGGCCATTAGCAAAAAAACTCAAAATCCAAAACTCAAAATCACATTTGGATTAGGCATAATCATCGCCTACGACGCTCACCACACCACCTGATCCTTGAGATACCGCCGCGTGTTGGCAGGATGATAGTCTTTCTCGATCGGCCGGAACACTTCATGAAAAAATGAACGGTCGATCTCAATGCCGTCCACTTTCGGATCCCGGCCCGGGATGATGAACAGCGCCTGCGGCTTGGCGATCGTGCCCAGCACTTCGATTTTGTCCAGAAACATCCGGCTGCTGGCGGCGTTCTCGTCGATCACCGGCGCCGGCAGGGTGTCGCCGAACGCAGTTGCGGACGGATCCTCGAGCGTCATCTCTTTCGGGGACTGCGCTCGACCAACGCCGATACTCGCGCCCACCGCCCAAAAAAAAGCAACCGCGAAAAAAGCTTGTTTCATAAAATCCTCGCTCGTCTCAAAAAACGGCGTAACCATTTTTCTGGTGATTAAAGCAAAGACGTAACTGTTCAGCTCTCGGCTGTCATCCTAAGAAACACAGCGATTTACGATCGCAGATCGGCAATCGGAAATCGACAATCGGAAATCAACTGAATAGTTTCGCAAACACGCTCTAAATATCAGCCTGGTTACCCCATTTTAACAAACACCACCGGATACACCACCTTCACGTTGCCGCTGGTGATGGCATCGTAGCGCCAGCGCCGCACGGCATCGAGGATATCCTGTTGCAGCCCGGGCACTGCGATTTCAGACTTCAGGATATTTACGCTGCCGACGGAGCCATCTGCATTAATGGTAACTTCCACTTCGACCTTGCCGCCGATGTCGGGATTCGTTTTAAGATGCTTTTCATAAATGTACTGCAGGCGGCCCATGTTGTCCGTGAGCACTTTGCGCAGTGACTCTTCCGAGCGCGCGCCCATGGCCTCTTTCGAACCGCTCATCTGTCCGATGCGCTCGACGTTGACGCGGCCTTTTTTGCGCATGGCCACGCCTTCGCCCGCATCCGCCCGGCCGATCAAATCGTCGATGCCTTTGCCTTGTTTGCTGATCGCCTCCAAGGCGTTTTCGTCCATCTGGCCCGTGCTGTTGTGGCCGCGTCCGACTTTGAGTGAACGGCTCATTTTCAAGTCCTTCACCACGCCGTCGGCTTCCTGCATGTTCAACGAAATCTTGGCGCCGTCATCACCGTTCTCGGAAACGCCGTCCAGCATTCCCAATACGCCGATGGTGTTCACGTCCACTTCTTGCGCGCCTTTTTGCGCGTTGATGGCGCCGTTGGGATTGTCGGCATCGTCGTTGCCCGGGGTCTTGACTCGATTCTCCGCCGTACCAACGTCTTCTCTTGGATTGGCAGAGCCGGGAGTAACCATCTCCGGAGCTTGCTCGCGCTCGACCGGCTCGGGTTTGACCGGCTCGGGAGGCGTTTCGTTTTCATCGACGAATTCGAACTGACGGATCTCCCATACTTCCGGCGGATTGATGATGGTCTGTGTAAGCGACATGACGAAGAAAAACAGATGCAGCAAAAACGATCCGCCGATGGCGAAGCCAAAACGCCGGAAGGGATTGTACCCCGCAGAAGTGAGAAACGAGATCGGAGGCTGCAACCCTGCTGCCATGGCATTTCCCGATTTCTTGACGTGTGCTGTTTTCATACCGGCTTCTATGATAAATAGACGAATTGCCTTGGTGGAGTGCTTGAGTGCTGGATTGCTGGATTGCTGGATTGATGGAATATCGGATTGCTGGATTGATGTTGCGAACTCATCCATCACTCCATTAATCCATCGCTCCAGCACTCCATTTAAGCCCACACCCCTCCGCTCTGGCCTAGCCCGCCTGGCGTGTGGGGCGGGTGCGTTGCAGAGTGGCGATGGCCATTTTTTTCGCGCCGCTGCGCTTGGCAATGCTCATCAATTCCAAAATCTGCCTGTGTTTCACTTCTTTGTCGGCGCGAATTAACACCAGGCGATCCGAATGCTTGACCATGATTTTGCGCAATTCTGCGTCCAACTGGTACCAGGCCAATTTCTCGTCGTTGAGAGCGACCTCGTCATTCGCCGTCAATGTGATGGTCACGTTGTCTTCCGAGCGCGCCTCGATCGTCGCCGCTTTCGGTAATTCGACGGACATCCCTGCTTGTTGGCTCAGCATCGGCGCGGTCACCATGAAAATGATCACCAGCACCAGCGCGACGTCGACCAGAGGCGCAAGCTGCATGTTCGAAATAATGCCGCCGTTGGAAGGACCTCCCGCATGCATGTTATCTACTCCTGCGTTTCACGATGGACAAATCTTTCGCGCCCGCCTGCCGCGCTGCATCGAGTGTGGCGACGACGCGGTCGTGGATCACCTGCTCATCCGCGCTGATGACCACGAGCTTCCTTTTGCTTTTGGACAGCAGGTAACGCAAGCTATCCGCGAGCGCGGTTGAGGCCACGGGCACGCTGTTGATCAAGACCTCGCCATCTTGCTTGAGGTAAACTTCGGCGCGCAGCTCGGTCTGTTCGGCGCTGCCGGCCGCCGCCTGGCCCACGGCTGGTGTCGATACGGTAATATTCGATTGCATGATCATGGGGGTCATGACCATGAAAATCACCACCAGCACCAGCGCGACGTCGATGAGCGAGGTGAGATTGATTTCATTCAAACCGCTGTCGGTCTTGTTGAACTTGCTTTTCATCATTCCGCTTTCACGTCGCCTCAAACGATACCGAGAAGGACTTGCACTTTTTTGGTGGCCGCCTCGATCTCTTCCATAATCGTGCCGACGCGGCGCAAAAAGTAGTTGTAAGCAATAACCGCCGGGATCGCCACGACCAGACCCGCGGCGGTCGTGATCAAGGCCTCCGCAATACCGGCCGCTACTACCGAGGGCCCGCCCGATCCGGATACGGCGAGATCACGAAAGGCGCGGATGATACCGACGACGGTGCCAAACAATCCGATAAACGGTGCAATATTACCCAGCGTGCCGAGGACACTGAGGAAACGCTCCAGCTTGATTTTCTCTTCCAGCGCCGCCGCTTCCATGAGCTCGGTCACGCCTTTGCCGCCCGGCGCAAAGTTCTGCAGGCCAACGCCTACGACCACGGCCAGCGGTGCTTGATGGCGATGGCACAACTCGAGCGCGGCCTTCGTGCCACCATCGCGCAACGAGCTTTGCACGGCGGGTAAGAAGACGTTGGCATTGAGATGGGTACGGCGGAAATAGAGCCAGCGCTCAAAAATGAACGTGATGGCGATCAACGAGCATCCAAACAGAATGATAAACGTCGGGCTGCTGCTGACGGTTTCCCAAAAATTAATTTCCATAGCTGCTCTCCACTAATCTCCTT
>JBOHQX010000161.1:0-15718 GCA_050732395.1 bacterium | reverse complement strand
TAATGCGAATGACCAGTTGAAATACACTAAAGCCTAAAACTATTAGTCAAAATGATTTGAGTCAAAATCATGTAAGCGTCTTTAATCATTTTGACTACAATAATTTTGACTTTACAGCTTCTACTGGTCATTCATATTACTAATCTGTGAGGAGAATATGAAGAGTCGTTCAAGTTTTTTCGCCACGCATTTGCACAAGCTGTTGTGCCTGTTATCATGTTTGATACCCTTGACGAGCTCTGCAC
Organism: bacterium; assembly: GCA_050732395.1. GTDB lineage: Bacteria > Zhuqueibacterota > Zhuqueibacteria > Zhuqueibacterales > Zhuqueibacteraceae > JBIOXB01. The sequence continues at coordinate 15,473 of JBOHQX010000161.1, read as the reverse complement.
AAAGCCACTTCGTTTTCAAGGCCAATACCGAAGACAGCTACGCCATTGTCGTGCAAAGCGCGGCATTGAATGGCGTTCCCTTGGAAAGCGGGGATGAGATCGGCGTGTTCACGCCGGCCGGGCTGTGCGTGGGCGCGAGCGTGGTGCGCAGCACGAGCAATATCCCGATCACGGCGTGGCAAGATGATTCCATCACACCGGGAGTCGAGGATGGCTATGACGACGGCCAGGCCATCTCCTTTCGTGTCTGGGACGTCTCCAATCAAGCCGAATTCGTGATGAATACGAGTTACATTCTTGGCAACGGCACGTTCGGAGACGGCCCCTATGCACAAGTGATCCTGAGCTTACAAGTCAACTTTGCCCCGCGCTTGAGCCTTGCCGGCGCATACAGCTTTGATGAAGACACGATCTTCGAAATGAATTTGAACGACTTTGTGAGTGACGAAGACCATGCTGATGCGACGCTGGCCTGGACCATTACCGGCGGACAGAATATAACCAGTGCGCGGCTCCCGGGCAATTTGGCCCGCTTCACGCCGGCGCCCGATTGGTTTGGCGCGGAAGCTTTTACCTTTATTGCACGCGATCCGCAGGGCGCGAGCGATACCGCGCACGTTACCATGGAAGTTCTCGCGGTGCAAGATCGGCCGGCCCCCGCCCGGTTGCTTTCACCGATCGGCGATGCCCGGGTGGACACGCTGAATGTTGCTTTGCACTGGCAAGCTTCGGTCGATCCGGATGGCGAGGCGCTGTCTTATCTGGTAATCTACGGCACCGTGCGCACGCTTACTGCGCAGGTGGACAGCGGCCGTACCTCCAACACTGCCTTTGCCATTCCGGACGATTTTATCAAACCCGGCCGGCGTTATTATTGGCAGGTGATCACCTTCGATGGATTCACCGCCCCGGTTCCGAGCGTGATCGATAGCTTCAGCACGATCCCCTCCACTGATGTAGCGGAGCGTAATGCGGGACCGCTGCAATTTGATCTGTCCCAAAATTATCCCAATCCTTTTTCATTGAGCGGCAGCGTGTACGCTACGATGATTCGCTTCAGCTTGCCGCAGCCGGCGTTCGTCGAGCTCGATATTCATAATGCGCTCGGCCAAAGAATCGCAAATTTGCGACGAGCGCAGATGCGCGCGGGCGAGCACGAGGTCGCGTGGAATGGCGTGGACGGGATGGGCAGAAAAATTTCCAGCGGGATTTACTGGATCAATTTTTCCGCCGGTGCGTTTCAAACTTTGCGGAAGCTCGTGGTAATGAAATGAAGACTGAAGAAAAAAGTCGTTGCAATTCGAGGGAAATTGTCTCAAGTTTATGGACGAGATTGCTTATAAGAACCTGCCCGAAAAGCCCGAAATGTCATCCAGCAGGGATCTTGGTTGATTTGGGCACGGCATCGATTTCGGGCGTGGGTGTTGAACATACCAAGATGCTTTCAGCATGACAGGATGAGGTTTTCGGACAGGCTCTAAATCTGCTGAATTTGATTGGCTTAGCGCTTATTCACCTCGAACAATTCCGATCTTTATCTCATGCCCCGAGCCCTCGTTGCCAAGCCTTCCGATCGTCTTTTGATTCAAGGCGCGCGTATTTTGGATCCGGAGTTGAAGCTCGATCAAATTCTCGATGTCTTGATCGAGGGCGGCCGCATCAAACGCGTCGCGACGGATATCACGGCTTCGCTCGATTACGAGCGCGTTTTCGCCAAGGGTTTGATTGTGACGCCCGGCTGGTTCGACATGCACGTGCATTTTCGCGAGCCGGGAAGAGAAGACGAAGAAACCGTGCTCACCGGCTGTGCTGCGGCCGTGGCGGGCGGTTTCACCGGCGTTTGTACCATGCCCAATACTTCGCCCACCGTTGACAAGCGCGAGATCGTCGAAGCAATCATACGCCAGGGCCAAAAGACAATGGTTGAAGTCTATCCTATCGCGGCGGCGACCAAAGGCCGCGAAGGCAAAGAGCTGGCCGAGATGGCGGAATTGTCTGAAGCCGGAGCGGTGGCCTTTTCCGACGACGGCTGCGCCATTGCAACGGCAGAATTGGTACGCCGCGCCCTGGAATATGCCGGCATGTTCAACCGTCCGATCATCGAGCATGCCGAAGATCCGACCATGTGCCAGGGCGGCGTGATGAATGAAGGCATGATTGCCACACGGCTCGGGCTGCCGGGTTTGCCGACCGCGGCGGAGGACCTCATCGTCGCGCGCGATATTCTACTCGCCGAATACACCGGCCGGCACGTGCACGTTGCGCATATTTCGTCCAAGGGTGCCATCGAACTGGTGCGGCATGCCAAGCGCCGCGCCTTGCACGTGACCTGCGAAGTGACGCCGCATCATTTCTCGCTGACGCATGAAGCCGTCGTGGGCTACGACACCAACACAAAAATGAACCCGCCTTTGCGTACTGCCGAAGATGTCGCTGCTGTGATCGCCGGCCTGCAGGATGATACCATCGACGTGATCGCAACCGATCACGCGCCCCATGCCGCCGAGGAAAAGGAGCTGGAATACAGCACTGCGCCCTTCGGCATTGTCGGCCTGGAAACCGCACTGGGATTGATTCTCACGAATTTAGTACACACGAGGAAACTTTCACTCACTCAGGCTGTTGCCAAAGTCACGACCACGCCGCGCAAAGTTCTCAATTTGCCGGCCGTGCACGTTCAGGAAGGGATGCCCGCGAATCTCACGCTTTTTTCGTTGGATAAAAAATGGCAGGTAGATCGCAACCGTTTCTATTCCAAGTCGCGCAATACGCCGTTTCACGGCCGGGAATTGACCGGGCAGGTCTTTGGAGTTTATAACAAGGGGCAATGGTGGCAAAATCCGGATTTTTGAAGGAAAACGATTTTATGGCGACAACTCCCAACAATTTTCTCGACCTTCCCAAAGAGCTTTCAAATTATAAAACTTCGCAGGCGGCTATTTTACCGTTACCGTACGAAGCCACCACGTCCTATCGCAAAGGCACGAAAACCGGGCCGGCGGCGATCATCAAGGCTTCGCAGCAAGTGGAGTTTTACGATGAAGAATTGAATCTCGAGCCGTGCCAGGTCGGCATCGTCACGGCCAAAGCACCGGCTTTCGGCAAGATGACGCCGCCGAAGGCCGTGGCGCGCATACAAGAAAGCTGCGAAAAACTTCTGCGCGACGGCAAATTCGTGATCGGCTTGGGGGGCGAGCATACGGTGACGGTGCCGCTGGTGCGCACCATGGCGCAAAAATATCGCGATCTGTGGGTGGTGCAGCTCGACGCCCACAGCGACATGCGCGACAGCTATCATGGCACGCCTTATAGCCACGCCTCGGCCATGGCGCGCGTAAGCGAGCACGCCAAGCTCATCGGCCTGGGCATTCGCAGCGGCATCATGGGCGAGCGCGAAAGATTGAAAGCACCCTCGCGTATCTATTATGCGCACGAGATGCTCGAAAATCCGGAATGGCAGAGCGAGGTTTTCAACATTCTCGGCCAGCATGTGTATTTGACCATTGATCTCGATTTCTTCAATCCTTCGGAAGTTCCCGGCGTGGGCACGCCCGAGCCCGGCGGTTTTGGCTGGTATGCGGCGCTCGGTTTCCTGCGCCGTTTGTTTGCGACCCGCGAAGTCGTCGGCGGCGACGTGGTGGAGCTTCTGCCGCAGCGCGATTCGACCGTGTCCGATTTTTTCGCGGCGCGGCTGGTTTACAAATTGATCGGGTACAAGTTTTTTATTGATGGCAGGTAGTACTCCATTACTTTGGACTCGCATACCCACCGCTATGTCATCCTGGAGGGATCTTTTTAATACTGAGCACTGTGCTTGTGCCGAAAAAGATGCCTCCGGCATGACATGTTGCTTGTAAGTTCCCAACTTTGGTCTTCCAGAGTTTGTAACACAAAAAACGCTTGACTCTCAAGGACAAAACCATATCTTTGGTTCGTTCATAAGGTATGTAAGAGGAGATCTATGCGCAAAAAATGGCCGTGGCTTTTGCTGTTTTGCGGCGGACTATGTTCGGCTTTGTCCGCAGGCGCGATCGTATCCGAATTTCGCGCCGAGCCGGGCCGTAACAAAGTCACACTCAAATGGGTTTCCGAGGTCGAGATCAATTTCAAAGGCTTCGAAGTAGAGCGCGGCCTGAGCAAAACCGACCTGCAGAAAATCGATTTCTTGGAAGCCAAAGGCAATGCTACGACCAAGACGGAATATGCCTACGAAGATAACACCGTGTTCAAAGCCGACGCCCGTGTCTACTATTACCGCCTGAAGATCGTCGATCGCGATGGTGTTGCCACGAACTCGAATGTGATCGAAGTCAACCCGATCATTTCCAGCGCCCGCTCGACCTGGGGCAGCATCAAGGCGATGTTTCGATAATCCGCATCCGTAATTACATCTTTACATTTTTGCCTTCTCTTTTTTTCCTTCCTGATTCGTAACTATTCAGCTCCTATTTCCTGTAAGCGGATTGAACGGATAAAGCGGATTTCTAAAGCTTGTTTTGCAGAATCACTATCCGTTCAATCCGCTTCATCCGTTTACTCTTCTTTTTTTGAGCTGAATTGCCACCTTGATTCCTAGTTTGACAATGTTAAGTTGATTTGCTTTAACGCAAAGAACGCCAAGGTTACGCAAAGATCGCAAAGCTTGAACAAAGATACTTGTGATTCCTTGCGCACTTCGCGCCTTCTTTGCGAGCTTTGCGGTTAGCTTAACATTGTCAAGTTAGAAAGCCGCGACAATCCCTAAGCCAGTGAAAACAGAAACCCCGTTTTTGTTCTATGTTTTGGTATGAACTTTGTACATTTTCCCACTGCGCGCGGTTGGCTTGGGGAAAGACATTTGAATTTGTCATGCCAGATCAACATCATCACAATGCGTAGCTCCTGGATGGCATTATTTTCATGAAACTTTCGAGCAGTTGCTTGTGCTTGGTGGAAAAAGACCGTGTGTATTATCATGAAGCATGCTCCGTTCTTGACTGTAATTCTCTTGTGAATTTGAATTCTGAAATAAGAGAACATCTATTTCCAACGGATAGAAACAACCCAACGGATAAAGAATCCGTTGGGTTGTTTCTATCCGTTGGAAGTGCTCTTATGAATTGGAAATCATCCAAATGATTTTGGAGTCTGATTATGAATAGAATTTTTCTTGCCTCCCGCCGTTTGAGTCTGGGATTGTTACTCGTTCTCTCTGCCTCCGCCTTCGCGCAAACCTCAACGAGGGAGCACATACGCTTGCAGGCCCTCCGTGCAGAAGCGAATCAGCCCTCGGTGTATGAAATCACGATCACGTCGCCCGAAGTATTGGAGGCGGATGCCGAGTTTGTGGTGGAATTTCCAGCGGATTTCGATCTGACCATGCTGCTGGTCGCCGGCTCGCCGGATCTGAACGGCGGATTTACGCTCACGCGCGAGGGGCAGCGTGTGCGCGCGCAACGCTCAGGCGCGGGCGTGCGCGTGGCCGCGAATACCCCGGTGCACTTGCGCTTGGGCGCGATCATGAATCCCGGGAAATTGGAAGGCGAATATCAGGTCGGCGTGCAGGTGCGGCCTGCGCTAGCAGCTACGCTGTCTGCGGTGCAAAAGGCGAAGGTCGAGTTTCAGCGCGAGGCTGCGAAAGAGTAGAAAACAATACTGTCATTCAGAAAGAATCCCGAAAGGGCCTTACGGCTTGGTTGATCACTTTACTCATTCCCTTTCCAACCAAGATTCTCAAGAAAAGCAAATACTTTCACGCGAAGACGCAAAGGCGCAGAGAATTCGCAAAGGAGAAAAGTTTGGCACAAAAGATGTGTTCCAGGATTATTGTTACAGTTATTTAACACAAATGCCCTTGACTCTCAACAGAAATACCATATCTTGTGTTTGCTTTCCGGAGATTGAATCGCCCGAACAACTTTGTATCCCTCCTCAATCTCAATTTTTCTGATCGAACACTCGCAGCTCGGGGCAGCACCAAAGAACAAAATTGTTCAATGCGAGTATTTCCTGATAAACATCTGAAATAGCAAGTAGTCCAAAGGGAACGCCGGTTCGTCTTCTTGGTTCTACTTCTTGTCCCGTCTTTTTCCCACCGTGTCGGTTTTATTTTGTCTTGTTTCTTCATCATCGCAGTAATCTGATTATTCGGACAACGAAAAATCTTGCAGGGATTCGTTTGCTCAATTTTGAAATTTGCCGATCGAAATCGGTTTCTTTGGTCGATCAACCCCCGGGGCGTTTGTCTGCCAGGCGCAGCTAGATTAAAATCTGTTTTTGTGTACAGACTTTAAGTCTCACGCAAAGAATACGCAGAGATTTTCCTAATGAGGCTTTGCGGAGAATTTCACATAGTCAAGTTAACATTGTCAAGCTGAAAGCGCATGATCTAACGAAAGGAAGGTGAGCGCTCTGCAAATGATCGTTGCTGTTGTCAAAAAACATGGAAGCGAAGCTTTGAACCCAATGATCAAGGAGATTCGATCATGAAAACCTCACGGATTTTCGGTAAAGACGTTTTAGGTTTTGTCACCATGTTGATTTTGGCAACGACGTCATTGTATGCTCAAAACGGAACAACCGGCAGCAGCCGGCTGCACAATCTCATTGTGGCCAAAGGCGATCATACTTTGATGAATGAGCAAGGAGTAATTTGGAGCTGGGGATTTAATGATACAGGCCAGCTCGGAGATGGCACAACAACTAATCGCTCCTTGCCGGTACAGGTCGGCAGTAGTTTTTCTGGCGTCATTGGGATGGGAGCAGGAAAGCAACACAGTATTGCCTTGAAATCAGATGGCACGGTCTGGACGTGGGGTGACAATAGTTATGGCCAATTGGGAGACGCCACGACTACACAAAGGACCTCGCCTGTCCAGGTGAAAGGCTCGGGTGGTACCGGCAATCTCACGGCAATTGCCACGATTCAAGGCGGGGACCATCATAGTATAGCTTTAAAGGATGATGGCACGGTGTGGGCATGGGGACGAAACCAATATGGCGCATTGGGTGACAATTCCACCACGCAGCGCACCTCACCGGTGCAGGTTAAAGGCGTGGGTGGAACCGGCAATTTAACCAATGTCAAAGCCATTGCAGGCGGCGGTCTTTTTAGCCTGGCCTTAAAAGCCGACGGCACGGTTTGGGCTTGGGGAAGAAATGACAAAGGACAGCTTGGCGATAACTCCACCACAGATAGCTCAACTCCGGTGCAAGTCAAAGGCGCGGGTGGCACGGGCAATTTGACCAACGTCGCTGCTATTCATGCCGGCTATGCATTTAGTATTGCTATGAAAGCTGACGGTACGGTTTGGGCTTGGGGTTCCAACGTTTATGGGCAATTGGGCGATAACACCACTACTGATAGCAGCGTGCCCGTGCAAGTGAAAGGCTCTGGCGGAACCGGCAATCTGACCAATGTTGCCGAGCTTTCCGGTGGCGCGCAACATGGTTTGGTTATAAAAGGCGACGGCACAGTGTGGGCTTGGGGAAGGAACCAAAAAGGTCAATTGGGAGATAACACCACGACTAATCGAAGCACACCGGTTCAGGTAAGTAGCTTTTCCAATGCCGTAACTGTAGCGGGTGGTATTTACCACAGTGTTGCTTTTAAATCTGATGGCACGATTTGGACTTGGGGGTATAATGAGTTCGGTCAGTTGGGAGATAACTCGACGACGGATAAAACGATACCGGTGCTGGCTGCAGGGTTAACTGGTGTTATACAAATTGCGGCTGGGGGCAGGCATAGCTTGGCTTTAAGAACGGATGGTTCTTTGAGAAGTTGGGGATTTAACTATTACTTTCAACTTGGAGATGGTACATCTACAGACAGGAAGAAGCCGATCCAAGTAATCAATCTTAATGATGTCAAAAAAATCGCAGGAGGAGATGCCCACAGTCTTGTATTGAAGTCTGATGGTACACTTCGGTCTTGGGGACAAAATCTTTATGCTGCATTAGGAGATAACACATTTAATGGTCGCAAAATTCCTGTACAAGTTGTATCATTAGCAGATGTTGTCCGCGTATCAGCAGGAGGTTGGTTCAGTGTTGCCTTGAAGACGGATGGCACCGTTTGGGCTTGGGGGCATAATGCTAGTGGTCAGGTAGGAGAGGGAGGAATTGACACTAGCTTTCCGGCACCAGTCCAAACTTCTACGATTAACAAAATCATAGATGTGACGACTGGATTTCAGCACGCTATTGCGCTGAATTCGGATGGCACGGTCTGGACGTGGGGTGACAATACTTATGGCCAATTAGGAGACGGAAGCACCACGGATAGATATACTCCGGTTCAAATTAGTGGTTTGGCCAATATTATCGCAATAGCTGGGGGTAAAGAATATAGTCTGGCTGTAAAATCTGATGGTACAATATGGGCTTGGGGGAGAAACCATGTAGGCCAGTTGGGAGATAACTCAACCACGGATAGAATCAATCCGGTACAAGTTAGTGGCCTAACTAACGCAGTAGCAGTTGCTGCAGGGCATTATGCAAGCTACGCTGTAAAATCTGATGGTTCGATTTGGGCTTGGGGGTATAATGCATACGGTCAGCTAGGAGATGGTACATCCTCGAATCGACTTACCGCTGTTCAAGCGACGGGTGTAAGTGGAGTATTTCAAGTATTAAGCGGTTACGAACATAGTCTAATTGCTAAAGATACGTGGGATGTTTTCGCCACTGGGGGCAATTCCTGGGGTCAACTAGGCGACGGCTCAACAAGTAATCGAACCACTTACACTGCTACCGTTGGCCTGAAATCCAATGCTGAAGATCTGCCTACTAACGACTTCGATGACGATGATATCGCCGAAACTCCCAAGAGTTTTGCTTTGTATCAGAATTACCCCAATCCTTTCAATCCCAGTACCAAAATCAAGTTCGCATTGCCCAATGATCGGTTAGTCACTTTACAAGTGTTTAATACGCTCGGCATCGCAGTGGCGACATTGTATTACAATAAGAGGTTGGAAACCGGGCAACATGAAATTGGTTTTGACGGCAAAGGGCTGCCTAGTGGGACGTACATCTATAAGATTGTAACCTTGACAGACGAGGGTGCGAGAGAAGTCATTGCGCGCAAGATGTTGCTGTTCAAATAAGTAGCAGAGCGCAGAAGGCATGGCGTATATCGAAACATACTGATCCAATATCGCATTCATAAGAAGGCCATAGCTGCTATTTCTGATTTTCTAAAGCAGCTATGGCCTTTTTGTTTGTAGGTGCTATCAATCTACATTACGAGTGCAATCTTTGCCTTATAAACGAAATTCTTTTTACGTATTACGTTTTGCACTATACGAATCCTTTGAGGCGTAATTCAATAAAACAAATCCTCTTCCTCTGGTATGAACTTTGTACTGATCACGCCAAGCGCGGAGAACTTGGGGCGAAACGAGCGAATTCGCGATGCTGCATCATTGCGACCACTAAGCATAGAAGCGGACAGTATGATTCTTAATAGCCCTAAAGGCAGATTTGCGCTCGGCCTTCTGAAAAAAGACCGGCTGTAGCAGCCCGGAGCAAGCGTCGTTTTATGTGGTAATTCTCGCTCAATTCGAATATTGAAATTGTATGGTAATGCTGCCATGACGAGACTCGTGTACGGTCATCTTGGTGCTCTTAAATACTTCACGAAATCATTTCCCAGAAGGAACCTTTTGACGCATAAGCACAGTGGCCATTTTTACCAAGCCGTAAGGCCCTTTCGGGATTCTTTCAGAATGACATGGTGGAAGGTATAGTTTTTAGGGTAACAGTGCACTAGAGTTTTGGCGAGGCCGGTGAGCGATGCCTTTATGAGCGCCGTGGACGGGGTTACCAAGATTCCCGGAAGGATCTTACGGCCTTCTGAGCAACAAAGAGCAATAATTCAATCGCGATTTCATTCATCTCGCACGACATCATTGACCGATCGGAAATAACGATGTTTTACTCAGGACGCTTTTTTCGGCAGGAGGGCTGTGCTGAGCAAAAAGGGCGAGTGGGTTTTGCACTTGATATCTGGCGACAAACCTGGCTGGTCGGAGCATTGTGCCTGTGGCTATTGCCGCAAATGGTCCATGCTCAACAAACCATTACCAATCTTTCCGTTGATTTGACCGACTACACTGCAGGTAATCGTGCGGCCTACACTTTGTCCTTCCTGCCGCAGTCAGGATTGACCGTAACCGATAAAATTGTCATCACTTTCCCGACCGGATTCGATATTTCACAGGTGACGGTCGCCGGCCCGCAAGACGGCTTTAATGGCGGCTTGTCGCCGAGTATATCCGGACAGAATCTGATCTTAACCCGCGACGGCGAAGGTGAAAATGCCGGCGCCGTGCAGGTGACGGTAAGCTTTGCCTTGGTCACCAATCATCAAACCCCAGGAAGTTATAAGCTCGGCGTTAGGACTCAAACCAGTCTCAACCAGCCCAAAAACACCGATAACGGAAATGGGCCGGTATTCACGATTGTCCCCACGCGTGAACCTTTCGGCAATATTGCATTGCGATCCACAAAGCCTAAGCTTCCTGCCAATGGCGCGGACACAACCCTGATTTTCACTTCCCAGCCGATCAAGGATGCGGGAGGAAACAATGTACTGGCGGGCAAGTTGTTGACGGTCGCCGTGAACGATCCCCGCTTTGGGCGGATTACAACAGATGACGCGGCTCCGCTTTTGCCCGGACTGCAAATTCGAACCGTGGGTCAGGGCCATATCTCCTTTGCCTTCCAGGCAGGAACCAGCGGCGGTACGGCGACGATTTCGGTCTCCGGCGGCAGCGACGGGGCAGCCAGCGGTAGCATCTCCTTAAGCGTCAACGAGCTGCGTATTCTGAGCGTTGCGGCCGGTCGCGACACCGTATCCAGCGAGCAGACCGGTGTTCCCGTCACCATGATCCTGCAGAATGTAGGACGGGACTCGATTGAACTCATCGACGTTGATTTGACATTTAATGGAGAAACCAACTTCTTCAATATCCTCGATGTTTCACCCTCTGGCCGTGTCGCCATTCCTGGAAATTCTCAAACACTCGAGCTTAGAATCACCGTCGGCGTGCCGGACACCGAGGGAGAATTCAGCATTGACGGTAGGGCCCTCGCCTCGGTCATTGACACTCTCGAAATCACCGCTGATGGCGCGGTGACCGCGGATTCTTGGTTTGTGCAGAGGGCGCCTAGACTCAGTTATATCCCCGGCAGCTTGCGCCCGGTGAATGCCAGTGTTGGCAGCTCGCACCAATTCAGCATACGCGTGCGCAATGAGGGCACTGCCGCTTTGCATCTCGATCCCGAGCGGACGCGGCTGCTCCTGCAGGAGGGGGCCAATCTGTTTGAGGCGCGCCTGGATGCCAATTACGTGCGCACCGTTACCAATGGCGATACCACCATCGCATTCCGATCGACCGCTATCCCGTCCGGCTTTCCATTGGGAACCTATGTGCCTCGCATTGAAATTTCCGGCACACACAATGGCGCAAATTTTTTTGTGGACACACTCAGCGTCGGCTCGGTCAGATTACAGGCGGGCGAGCTGGTTGAAATCGTGAGCATCACCCCCAGCCAGAATGCCGTGACACAAGGCATGCAAAGAGTCTGGACCATCGACGTGGAAGTACGCAATAACAACAGTTTTCCCTTGCAGTTGGTTGCCGAGTCCATGCAAATCGTGATATTGGGCGAAGGGCTTGACGGGTCGTATAGCATTGAATCTAACAGAACTTTCGGAAGCGGTTCCAGAACTCTCGGCAGTGACAGCAGCGCAATATTGCGATTTGTCGTGACTCGTACCGGCACGAAGTTAGGGACTGCTTCCATCGTGGCGGAGATAGAATTGGAGGGCAATAATAAGCGATACTCTGCCAAGTCGTTCGGCACGCAGGGCGGATTCCTGGTGCAAACACCAGCGGAAATTGCCATCTCATTGGAGCCTTCTCAATCAAATGTGACGCAGAACCAAACGCGCGACTGGAACGTCGCGATGCGAATTAACAATAGCGGTGGCAGCGCTGTCCGAGTAGAGTTTCTGGATGAAGAAATTCCGCTTAAAATTTCATTGCAAGATAGCGCAGGCTATGTCATTGGCGTCCCTGATACATTGGTCTCAATTCCGAATCAACAACCTGACCTCGTGCTGGGAAATTCTACACGCGAACTCAATTTCACTGTGAACACTACCGGCTCACGTGGCGGCCGGAAGACAATTCAAGGCCAGGTTAAATTAATCGAGACCAACACTGGCCGAGTGATTGATGCCAATACGTTAGACAATGAGCCGGTGCAGGTCACCGTACAAACCCCGGCACGAATCCGGATCACCGAGACCAGACTTGCCCAGGTCTTCAACGGCGACAGCGTCAACTTCAACCAAGCCTTTCAAGTACGCGTCAAATTCATCAATACTGGCGAGGAAGGTCTTGACGGAGTTTGGGTGCGGTTGGCATCCAGCGGGAGCTCCGAGATTGGACCGGAAGTCGTGCAGGCAGCGGGGGATTCCGCTGTTTTCGAGGTGCAGGCTGATCGTTCTCCCAACCCCCACGAGAGATTTACCGCATCTATAGACTCTGCGATTGCGAGCAACACCAACACCAGAGCCGAAGTAGGCCCACCAGAAGAGCCAGGCGATGACACCACAAGAGTGGTTATCATGACTACTGCGTTTTTGCAACTGCTCAGCGTGACCACTGATTTGAATGCCAATACGGTTTCAGCCAACAGCAGACAAACCTGGCACATCTTCGTAGCGCTACGAGCGTCGCAGAATCCGCAGCGAAATCGCAGTCACGTTCAGTTGAATGCGCCTCTATCCTTGGCTCTCTCCCTGGGCGCAAGGCCGGTGGGCAAAGACTATGACATTGATTCTCCCTCGGAGCTCAGTGGAGGTGGCTTATTCTTGCGCAGCGGACAAACCGATACCTTGACTTACACGGTCACAAAAGTCGGCCCCGACGGCGGTGAGCTCATTGTTACAGCCACTGCTACCGGCCGGGATGTCAATGACCTCAGACCATTGCTCGTTAGCCGCAATGACACGATTCAGGTTATCAGCCAAACCCTCGTATCCATCTCAAATACCCAGTTCGCAGCGGGTGTCAACCAAAGTGGCGGTATCGGGCTCGTGAATCAGAATCAAGTGTTCGAGGTCGAAGTCCATGTACAAAACATCGGGTTCGAACGCGTGGATTCGGCATTCGTGTCGATCGAGAAAACGGCTGGGAATGCTGGGGAGGGCGAAGCGCAAATCATCGTGGCCAAGGACACGATCCTCGCCATTCCTAATCCAGACGTGCGAATAGGAAAATTCCGAATCAATGCCGGCAGTCTTCTAAGCGCGAACGGGGATTTCTACGAATTCAAAGTGCGTATCGATTCTGCACGCACACCTACGGCCACGGCCACAATCGGCCCGCCGCTGAATAGTGATGAGGTGAAGGTTAAAGTACAGTCGCCGGCACAGCTCGAAGTCCATGTGGCAACCAACATGCCTTTCAATCGTCTGGCCGCCGGACAGCCGTTTGAAATTCGGGCGAGCGTGCTCAATCGCGGCCAGGCGCAGTATGACGGCAGCGGCCTGCTGCAAATCAAAACACATCCGGGAGACTATCTCATCACGAATATACCCAAACAATTTACGCAAGGCGATACCGTGATCTGGGAGGCGACCCCCCCCGCCAACATCAGCCAGCTCCGGCAGGATCAGTTTGTCATTGAAATCGTACGAACGCCTCAGGATCTAAACATCCGCGAACCGGCAGTGGTGTTGGCGGATACCGCGGCCATGATGGTGGAATTGAATGCCGCGGCACTCGCCTTGCGCAAAGTGAGTATCATAGAGCCCGAAGGCGCGAAAGATAGCACGCTGAGCACTGAGCAAACCTTCACGCTCCGGGCGGACTTGCAGTGGCAACGCGCCCGCAACGTCAAGGCGCTTCTGATTTTGCCTGATGGCTTCGTGACCGATCCCCTAAATGGCTCTTTGGAGATTGCCTTTGCCGAGACCGATGGCATCAACACTGCAGACTGGAGAATCAAAGCGCCGGCCCAACCCCTCGAGCGTGCGCTCTTTCGTGTAGAAGTGACCGCCACCGATTTGAGCCTGGCGAGCTCGCCCTTGCCGACCGCAGTGGATTCGCTACCGCTGAGCTTCGTGCCGCGGGCGAATCTATCCTTCAGCGCGGAGGTGACGAATCCGCCGGCAGCGATCGATCGCGTGGTGAGCATCGGCCAAAGCTTCGAGGTCTCCGCGATTTTGAACAATCGCGGTCAGGCGCAAGCCGTAGGACCGGACAGCATCAAACTGATCCTGCCTCCGGGGTATGATTTGGATCGCCGCGTGGAGACGACGTTGATCAAGAGCAGCGTACCGAGTGGCCGTCAACGCCTCGCTTCGTGGTTGGTGTTGGCGCCGAATCGAGAGTCGCCTCAGACCGGCGAAGAGATCGTTCTCGAGCTGACGAAAGTTGCCATCGATGAGAATACAAATCAAATTGCGCTCGTCGACCAGGAGCAGGACAATTTCATTGTCATTGTCGAAGAAAGAAGGCTGGTCGTCAATGCGATGAATACCAATCGGCGCTCACCGGTCGCGCGGGGGCAGGACAGCCTTGCGGTGCTCGATTTGGAGCTGCAGAATACCGGATCGGGGGACAACTCGAACGATATTTTGTTGCAGGAATTGAGGGTTTATGTGAAGGACCAGCGCGGAAACAATATTGCGCCGGGTGCGTTGCTGCGCGAATTGCGCCTGGTCGAGGCCGGCAATCCCTCGCAGGAATACGGCCGCGTGCAGCTCACGCCCTCGGGCCGCAACAATCCCGTCATCATGATGCTCGCAAATCCGGTGAAGGTCAGCTTCGATGCTTCCCGTTTGGTCTCGTTGCTCGCGGATTTGACCACAGCGGATTCGGTCACGGCATTCAGCTTCAGCTTTCAGCAGGGCTCGGACCTGGTGGCACACGATGAGGTTTCGGACTCGCTCGTGACCGTGGCCGATGCCGCCGGCCGCACCGGCCCGAATTTCAACGTGGTCTCGCCGCTTTCCGTGCTCGTCGATGCGTCATTCAACAATTTCTACAACTATCCGAACCCCCTGCGCCCCCGTTCTGCGCCGCAAGGCGTAACCCAATTCGTTTATTACCTGCCGAAAGACTCGGATGTTTCGTTGGAGATTTTCAGCATGCTTGGCGAGCTCGTTTGGCAGGCAAAATATCTTGCTACCGATCCCGAAGGCCGGACCGGCAACCACGGCTTGGAAGGCCCCCTCAAGCTGCCGGGAATATTTTGGAACGGCTGTAACGGCAACGGCGACAAAGTATTGAACGGCGTCTATCTTGCCGTGCTCAAGACCAATAGCGGCACGGTGAAGACGAAAGTTGCGGTGATTAAGTGAGCGGGGGCGGAGGGCATGGGGCAGAGGGCGTGGGGCCGAGGGCTAAGAGCAGAGGGCCTGGAGCCAGGCAATGAGACGCTATGCCCCCTGCCCCACGCCCTCCGCCCCA
>JBOHQX010000160.1:0-5130 GCA_050732395.1 bacterium | reverse complement strand
TTCTGGTGACTATTCAGCGCCTTACCCCGGTGATCGGGGTTAGTTCGGCAAGCAACACCACCGTGTCATCCCGTAGGGATCTTGTTAAGTTTCTGGCACAGTGCTTGTGCTGAAAAAAATGCCTCCTGCATGACATGTTGCTTGGAAGCTTCCGACTCCGGTTGACAGAATTAGTGCGGTAAGTAACATTATAATGTCATCCTGATAATGTCATCCTGGAAGGATCTTTTTGATATTGAGCACGGTGCTCGTGCTGTAAAAGATGCCTCCTGCATGACATATCACTTGGAAGCGCCTTACTTCGGTGCGGATTCTGCTTGTTTCCCTTTTGTGTCTTTCGTGAAGTTTCGTGCTTAAAAAAAGTGTAAATTTTGCGCAATGCCGTGATTTCATCAGTAGAGAATTGGTTTTGCGGCCTGCAAATATTTCGGTTGAAATCCTCACAATTTCAGCTTAAACTTGAAATGTAAGCTTGCGCAAACAACTGTTTCACCCGACCAACAATTTCCGAAAAAACTATGTCTGAAACCGTCGAGACCCCCAAGGCCTTTGGCCCCAATGCCTGGTTGATAGAGGAAATGTTTCGCCAATATCGGGAGAACCCCGGTTCATTGAGCGAGAGCTGGCGTGATTTTTTTGCGGATTATCGCCCGCTCGGCATGCCGGTCGAAAGCGCAGCCACACCGGCCGCGCCGGTGCCCAAGCCGCGCCTCGAAGAGAAAGAAAACGGGCACGCCACCGCTGTTCCTCCCGGCGCCGTGCCGCTCAAAGGCGGCGTCGTACGCATCGTGGAAAATATGGAACGCAGCTTGAGCATTCCGACTGCGACTTCCGTACGCGCGATGCCGGTTAAAATCCTGGAAGAAAATCGCCGGGTCATTAACCAATATCTCGCCGACACCACCGGCGCAAAAATGAGCTTTACCCACATCATTGCCTGGGCCATTGTGAAAGCACTGCAGGCCATGCCGGTGATGAAGACTTCATTCGTGCAAGTGCACGGCACACCGTACAAAATCGTGCCCGAGCACATCAACTTCGGCCTGGCCGTGGACGTCGAGCGTAAAGACGGTACGCGCAGCTTGATGGTGCCGAACATCAAAAGAGCGGATACGCTCGATTTCAGCGGTTTTTTCGCTGCCTATAATGAAGTCATTCGCAAAGTCTATACGAATCAAATCCAGCCCACGGATTTTGCCGATACCACGGTGACGCTCACGAATCCTGGCACCATTGGCACGGTGCATTCCGTGCCGCGCCTGATGCCCGCCCAAGGCTTGATCGTGGCGACCGGCGCAATCGATTATCCGCCGGAATATCAATTTGCCGATCCGCACACCATCGCGCGCCTGGGCATCAGCAAAGTGATGACCGTCACCAGCACGTACGACCATCGCGTGATTCAAGGAGCGGAAAGCGGAATGTTTCTGCGCGAACTGCAGCAACTCTTGCAAGGCGAAGATAATTTCTACGACGAAATTTTCGCCAGCATGAGGATTCCCTACGAGCCGGTTCGCCTCACCCGCGACGTCAATCCGGTTTTCGACGGCGTGAGCACGCAAGACGCGCTCATCGAAAAGCAGGCGCACGTATTGCAGTTGATCAATATTTATCGCGTGCGCGGCCATTTGATCGCGAACATCAATCCGCTGCGCCTGGACGTGCCCACCCATGCCGAGCTCGATCCTGCGCGCTATGGCTTGACGGTGTGGGATTACGATCGGGAATTCATCACCGGCGGCCTGGGCGGCAAACAACGTGCGACCTTGCGCGGGATTTTGGACACGTTGCGCGAGGCCTACTGTGGGACCATTGGCGTGGAATACATGCACATCCAGGAGCCGGAGCAGAAGGCGTGGATTCAGCAGCGCGTCGAAGGCGTGCCGCGGGCCAAATGGCTCACCGCGGGCATGAAGCAGCGTTTACTGGCGAAACTGAACGCCGCCGAAGCGTTTGAAAAATTTCTGCAAACCAAATACGTCGGCCAGAAGCGTTTCGGCCTGGAAGGCGCGGAATCCATGATTCCCATGCTCGACGTATTGCTCCTGCGCGCCGCGGAATCAGGTATGGAGGAAGTGGACATGGGCATGGCGCATCGCGGCCGTTTGAACGTGCTCGCCAATACGTTGAATAAGACTTTCGAGCAAATCTTTCTGCGCTTCGAAGACAATCCCGATCCCAATAGCCGTGAGGGCACCGGCGACGTGAAATATCATCTCGGCGTGACCGGAGTTTTCGAAACGCCGCAAGGGAAAAAAATGCAAGTCGCACTCGCGCCGAATCCCAGCCATCTCGAAGCCGTCGATCCCGTGGTCGAGGGCATGGTGCGCGCGAAGCAAGACCTGCGGGGTGACACGGCACGCGAGCGCGTCATGGCAGTTTTGATTCACGGCGACGCGGCCTTTGCCGGTCAGGGCGTGGTTGCGGAAACGTTGAATCTAAGCGCGCTATCGGGCTATCGCACCGGCGGTACGATGCACCTGGTGGTGAATAACGGTATTGGCTTTACCACGGCGCCTGCGGATGCGCGCTCGAGCGTCTACGCCACCGACGTCGCGAAAATGGTGCAAGCTCCGATTTTTCACGTCAATGGCAACGATCCCGAAGCCTGTTTGCACGTGATGGAGCTGGCCTTTGCCTTCCGTCAGCAATTCAAGAAGGACGTCGTGGTGGACTTGGTGTGCTATCGCCGCCATGGGCACAATGAGAGCGACGAGCCGAGCTATACGCAGCCGGTCATGTATGGCCGCATCAAAGACATGCGCTCCGTGCGCAAGCTCTACACGGAGCTGCTGGTGCGCCGCGGCGAATTGACGAAGGAACAAGCCGAAGCCGCGCTCGACGAATTTCAAAACATTCTTGAAACGGCGTTCAAAGCCACGCAAGAAAGCATTACGCCCACGGCCACACTGCCCAAGGAGCCGCCGCTCGATAAAGTTTGGCCGTTGATTCCCACCGGGGTACCGCGCGCCGTGCTGGAGGAGATCGCACATGCCTTGACCAGTTTTCCTCAAGACTTCAAGCCACATCCTAAACTGGCAAAGCAGCTCGCCAGTCGCGCGACCATGCTCGGCGAAGACGCCGTGGACTGGGGCATGGCCGAGGCACTGGCGGTGGGCTCCTTGTTGCTCGAAGGCCGGCCCGTGCGCATATCGGGACAGGATTCACAGCGCGGCACGTTCAGCCACCGCCACGCCGTGCTCGTGGATTATGAAACCGAGAAGGAATACACGCCGCTCAATAATATTCGCCCCGAGCAGGCGCAATTGATGATTTATGACAGCCTGCTCAGCGAATATGCCGTGCTCGGTTTCGATTACGGTTATTCGGTGGCGAATAAAGAAGCTCTGGTGATGTGGGAGGCGCAATTCGGGGATTTCATGAATGGCGCACAAATCGTCATTGATCAGTTTATTTCTTCGGCGGAAGACAAATGGGGACAAACCAGCGGATTGGTGCTGCTGTTGCCGCACGGCTTCGAAGGCCAGGGGCCGGAGCATTCCAGCGCGCGGTTGGAGCGGTTTCTCACTTTGTGTGCGGAAGAAAACATGCGCGTGACTATGCCCAGCACGGCCGTGCAATATTTTCATTTGCTGCGCAGCCAAATGCACGCCGGTGTTCTCAAACCGTTGATCGTGATGACGCCGAAAAGTCTGCTGCGCGCACAATCTGCAAAAAGCGCAGCCCAGGATTTTATCGAGGGTGGATTTCAGGTTTTATTGGATGACCCGCTACCCGCCAGCAATGTCCGCCGCATCTTGCTGTGCTCGGGCAAAGTTAGTTTTGACTTGATGGAATTTCGCGAACGAAATAAGATCAGCGATACGGCCATCATTCGCGTCGAACAGCTCTATCCTTTTCCATTCGAGGGTTTGAAAGAAGTTTTCGATCGCCATCCCAATGTTCACGATTTGCGCTGGGTGCAGGAAGAGCCGCGCAACATGGGCGCTTGGAGTTTTGTGCGCGCGCGCTTGCGCTACATCGTCGCGGATCATCATCGCATTTCCTACGTCGGCCGCGTGCCCAGCGGCAGCCCGGCAACGGGCAGCCAGCGCATTCACCAGTTGGAGCAGGAGCATATCGTGAGGCAGGCGTTTGCGGCGTTATAGCTTTGAGGCGGTTTACACCACACTATCATGTCATTCCGGAGGAATCTTTTTCAGTTTCAAGCACTGAGTGTAACTTGATAAAGATCTGTCGGGAATGATATGCAAATTTTGAATATTACCTTGGCAAGCAAGGAGATGCTTGCGCCCAGAATTGAAGAATCTTGCGCTTCATCGTCGCGAATTATTATCGCACTTACTCCCTCGCCCGCGTCCCGAGCGGCACCCCGGCGCCGGCAGCCAGCGCATTCACCACCTCGAGCAGAAACCTACTATAAGGCCGGCGTTTGCGAAGGTTTTGAGTTGGCAGATTGGTTTTGTAGAAAATCTGCCTCTAAAGGAATTCTGATCCATGCGTATTACTACAAAGCAGCCATTGGTTTTAGTAGTAGTCGTGATTTCTCTATTGTTGTTAGCCTCTGTTTCCGTTTGGTTGATTTTTAAATTTCCTGACCAGGAATTACGTGCTTTGAAGAGTAATTTGACGGAGAAAGAATTTGTTGAATTGAAAAATACTATCAGGCTTACATTTGTCCAAATTTTGGGCGGCGCGTTCGTTCTGATCGGCATACTTTTGACGGCTTTACGTTTGCGAGTGCTGGAAAAAGAAATCCAGATTACGCACGAAGGGCAAATTACTGTACGTTTTTCCAAGGCAGTTGAACAGCTTGGTAGCGAAAATCCTGCTATCTGTTTGGGCGGCGTGTATGCTTTAGAACGAATCGCTCGCGATTCAACACGTGATCATTGGCCGATAGGAGAATCCTAATCTTGATGACCCTGACAATCCAATAGGATCACTAATTACTCCAACGAACTTGACGGGTGCCGATTTGCGAGATTCAAATCTACATTATACAAACCTTACCGATTGTACACTTAACGAAGCGGACCTAACTTGACAATGTTAAGTTAAATTCTTGCGTTTTCTTTTTCGTTCTTTGACTTGCTTTTTTCTGCGGCTGCGTGTGGAGGCGGAGCGATTGACCAGGTGTTTGACCACCACGTTGATGGCTTGCTCCTC
>JBOHQX010000159.1:0-6775 GCA_050732395.1 bacterium | reverse complement strand
ATCTATTAATGCAGCTTGGTACTCGGCCAATTTCGCGTTGGGATTCGCCGCATGAAAACCGAGAAGAAAACTTTGCGCGCCCCGAGTTAGGCGGCGGTTGTTTCCTTCCGCGCGGTCATCGTGTAGTCCTCGCAGACCGTCGCGTTCGTAACGGCTTTTGTAACGGAAATATTGTGCCCGACTAAAAGGAACTTTGTATTTTTGAAAAAACTTTTCGACCGACAAGCTCGATGCGCCGATGCGATGCATGTACTTGACAACCAAGTGAATTCGAGAGGTCTCGTTCATCGTTTAACCCTCAACCAATGTCTGCCATTTATAAGTCGAGGGCAAGATAGCTATAGTCTCATCTAAATGCAATCTATTTCTACTTTAGCCGAAAGTCATGTTCTATCCCTTTTTTCGCCGAACCACGCGTTGCTGCTACCGCCGACATGAGCACCCAGACCGATACCACAAACCTCGATTCGTTCCCCGCCCCGGTCACCATCGGTGACGAGGTGCTGCGGTTCTTTGGGGCATACCTGGACATCAACCAGCCGGCCCTGCGTCTTCCAGCCACCATTTCCACCAGTACCCCCGACGTCCCGTCCAGCGGCGGCTCCCTGCTTTCCATCCGCGACCTACTCGTTGACCATCACCAATGTATGATTGTCGAATTGGTCGAAGCCGGAGACCCGACCGTGGTGGGCGCAACGCCGGGCACGTCGGACAACCTGGCGCAGCGCAACCTGCTCGTCGTCAGAACCGCCAACCCCGGCGACGAAATCACGCGCACCGTGCAACATGCATTTAACATTGACCTCACCCGGAACCGCCGTTACTGGAAAAAACATGATCACAACGACGGCCACCATGACCACGGCTTGCCCACCGAGACTGGACAGCCACACGACGACCAACCCACACATCGCCACGCTGACCACCCGCACGAAGCAGAGGGCTCGCTGACGGCTTTCTTCGAAGCCAATTGCTGCGAGGAAATCGAAGTCAGACCAGCACGACCTGCTTTTGTCGGGGGAGGGCATGGTGCCGATGGCCATTCAAACAACCATTTGGAAAGCAGTTGGCTTGCCCAATTCCCGGAAGAACTGAAAGAGATTCTGGAACGCAACCACCTCGAAGCCGAAAAGCAACGCCGCTGGACATTCGACGCCGTTGATTGGAAGCCCGGCACTGGGCTGGACGAACTGGCTATTTTTTGGAACAACCTGCCCAAGGATTCCGAAGTGACCCTGTTCCTGCCGGGCGCGAACGTGGAGGAAATCTTCAATTACCGAAATCTCCGGCACGCCCCGCGCACAGTGCAAATCGTTGATTCCCACACGCTCAGGCTTTTCCCGGAAGGAACGACCTACGTGCCCATCCCAGCTTTTTGGGGAGACAACCTGGCCGGAATGTTTAGCGTGAAACTGCCAGCGGGCATCAAAAAAGGCCAACGCTTCCAGATGGACGTGCTGCAAATACGCGCCGACGAAGCCCGCACCTTGGGCGGTTTCCAACTGAACATCCAAGTAGAAAAAGCGCGCGACCTCTGGGAAGCCGAAAACCGAACGCTCGAACTTTTCCACAAGCGCCTCAGCCTCACGCCCAATTCCGACCGCTGGAATCCCATCGTTGCCAAGCAAGTCGAGTTTACCCGCCGTCGGGCAAAGGCATTGGTCGAACTGAACAATCAGGAAAACCCGGCAGAACCGCCCGTGCAATGGACTGACCCGACCTTCAACCAACGCGGCCAAAAAGTCCGCGTCGTTCTAGAAAAAATCCAGATAACGGATGACCGGGAGCCCTGGTTCAAAGGCAAGGCGGAATTCCAGTTTTACGCTAAAGTTTCAACGCGAGACAATGGCGGCCAGGAACAAAGTGAAAAATTTCCGTTGCAGAAGTATTACAAGCTGAGTGACAAAGCGGGCCAGAATGAAATCATGCTGAATGAACCATTGTTTGAAGGGTATGTAGAGCACGACCTTTTCGTCCAGATCGGAGGAGTGGAACTGGATATCTTTGATCCGGATGACAAGCTGTGTGTCTACAAGCGCAGATTTGAAGGAAAACCTAGAAACTGGATTGCCTCCTATAATCCTGAATCTTCGCAACCGAGTGTTGAAGATGTTGGTGGTTGGAAAGTCTGGTACAGGATTGAATTCGCCGGATAGCATTCGGAATGCTGCAGATTTCGCACTAAGATTGATTTGATTCGTGTGTGGACTTCGGCGCGCGATAGGAGAATCCGCTTACATGGGATGATAAAGTCTTCGGTATATCTGTAGACCGAGCGAATCATCAATCAGTATTTGCACTGCCAATGGCGCGGCCCAAAGAAACGACCGCGAACCATCGAAATGCACTACGGCACCATCGGGTTTTTAATGATGACTTCTATCGCAGCCCATGCCGCAAGGCAGGTCCCCAATCAAACGAGAGCATACCATTAGGCTCATTTTCTGGAGCAGGTTATTTTGTAAGAGTTTATCTCGCGAAACAGATCAACTCACTCGCCGAGCATCAAATATTTCACCTGACTCATAAATGAAATATCCCAAAATAAAGACACCTGCGAATAGCCTTTTTGCTCAGGCGACGAAGGAAAAATCTATAAACTACTCAAACATCTGATGCAAAAGCGGTTTGATGAATTCGGCGACTGAGGTGTTTTGATTGAACGGGGATTTTGCTAACACTGCAGTACAAGATACCCAATACAACTTAGTACTTCTCGGTCAGTTTCTCAGTGATTTTTTGTGCAAGGCAGAAACGCTCGCAGATTACCTAGTGGACAGATGGGCCATCGCCAGCAAAGGCATCATCATGCAGGCGAACGAATCCATGCAGTTTTGGGCGTTTGAAGTTGAGACTGGGATTTTTCATGCTACTTTGTTTCCGTGGACTTATGATCAACTCTACTATTTGCTGGCAAATGCAAGGCCGCTGTTGATTGTGGGAAGAATAGAAAAAGAGCATGGGGCGGTGAGTGTGAATATCACCTGCATGCTCATTTTGAAAAACGTTCCCTGATCGATTGTTTTGAAGGTATCGCGTAAGCAACAATTGTGGCTGCATTGAAAGGGTTTGGAAAGTTCTGCAAGAGCGCATAGTCTGCGGGCGGAAATGATGGGTGATCAGAAACAGTGTTTGCCCGATCTGGCGAAATCAGAAACATACCATGGGTGTGTTAAGAGTTGCTTCATAGGGCAGCGCTTGATGTGCTTTGACTATTACTAAAGGAACGGCAGGCGTATTGCTTGTGGCGATCAGAAGGGGCTCGCGTTGAATCTGTACGCGCTCAAAGGACATGGCCAAGGAGCCAATGCGGCTCGCCAGGCCGACGGTATCAAGAGTTGAGGTGGCTGCATATTCGAGAAGGTAGGTATACAGGCTCAAGCGGTCGATCGCGCTTTTACCCAGTGCATTGCCAAGGCCGATGAGGCCTGTTTCGAACCCGGTAACCGTTTCTACGGCATTTTGCGCCACGGCGTACAAAGGAGATTGCGCCACGTTAGTAGTAGCGGCGAGATCATTTTCCAACGTTATGAGCTGATGAATCTGCTGGAGCGCCGCGTCATGGTGCGCGCGCTTGGCAAGAGAATGTTGGAGCGAGTCTGACTTGGTCTTCGCCAACAGAGTCGCAGCGGTAACTCTGTGCTGAACCGCATTAGTAGAGGCATTTGCAGCTTCGAAAGTGCCATCATAACGCCCTTCCGCACTTGGGATGTTGTCCTCCAAGTCGGACTGAGTTGACCCCACGAACCCCAAAGACAGCATGGCATTGTCCGCTACGCTGATAATCAGTTGTACCAATTGTTCTTCTATGAGATCAATCCGAAAGTTTGGTAGTGGAGGAGTGGAACGCCTGCCATCGGTGGACAGCATAAGATCGTTGACAGTGCCTGTAATCGCCACTTTACTTTTTATACAGCGAAGGGCAACAACTTAGTTTGCTGATGTATATCCGGAGTCTTAACTGGCTCAACAACAAAAAGAAGCTGCAAAGAAATCGGTCCAGCAGGATGCCAGCTTTTCTTCTCCTAGCACCTCCCTCCCCGAGGGCAGCGGCGCGATTCGAAGCATGGATAAGAAGTTCGCCGCCAATCAGGTAACTGGCACTGGCTCAATGAATGAGCCCATTGCGACTTCCCCTCAGCACTCCGGCTTTGGCCCGCGGCTTTCGCCACCTTATGATTCCAGCTCCGGTAACGGACCGTTTGGCTTTGGCTGGAGTCTCTCTGTTCCCTCCCTCACCCGCAAAACCGACAAAGGCCTCCCACAGTATCGGGACACCGAGAAATCCGACGTCTTAATCCTGTCCTGCGCTGAGGATTTGGTGCCCGTTCTCCAGGCAAATCGCCAAAGATTCGAAGCCACTGCGATCGCGGCCTCTTGCAAAGAACGTTGGCAGATTGAAATCTTACCTCATTGTTCCAACGAAAGGAACAGCGCCATTGGTCACGTCAGTACATGCATGGTCAAATGCTCAAGCTCGAACGCAAATCGATTGAAGCCATGGCATCTAATCTAGAAGGCGGTAACGTGCAAGCGATGCAGCAATTCCTCAGTGACAGTCGGTGGGACGATACTGCTGTGATCCACGTTCATCAGCAAGAGGCCGCTAAAACCTTGGGCCACAAAGACGGCGCTTTGATTGTGGAAATTCCGCGGAATACAGTGATTTGGCAGCAGTGTGCTCCACGCAAATACGCTTCGAAACGTGTTGATGAACTGGCCGCCACGCTCGATGCACGTCACTGGCGCCGCGTGGTTGTCCATGAAGGTACCAAGGGACCGATCATCTCTGAGATCGCCATCCTGCGGCAAGTGTTTTCCGAACAAGCTTTGCCTGCACGCGAAGATATGAAGTCCGCAGCTGGCGCGGTTGGCATCATCATATGACCATGACGATGTTATCGCATCATTTTCTGGTGCGCCCCCGCGTTGACCATCTCCCAAGCCCGACAACTTCTCGACGTCGTTTTGCCCAAGCGCAAATTTGATGTCGAAACGATTCGTCAAGAGATCCAAAGAACACAAGCATCAATTTTTTCAGCAGATTCAAATCAGCCTCCGCGCGAACAAAAACTTTGACGACAGCACCACAACCACGACGGCCAGAAGGATCGGAAGGATGAGAATAATGCTCATGGCCGCTGTGACATTTTCGGGGCTGTTGGCCATGATGGTGTAGAGGCGAATCGGCAACGTTGCACCGCCGGCGGGATACACCATGATGGTCGTGGCTAATTCGCCAAAGCAAAAGATGAACGCGATAATCCAAGCTGCGACGACGGTGCGAGCGCTGAGCGGGAACAAGACGTTCGCCCAAACCTGTCGCGTGGAAGCGCCTTCCATTCTTGCAGCTTCTTCAAACGCCATCGGAATCTGCTTGAAGGTGGATAAAAACATGCGCTCGGTCAAAATGAAAAATCGCGCGAGATAGGCGATGATCACAATGGCAGCGGTGTTGTAGATCACGCCGGCGAATACTTTTTGATTC
This sequence comes from bacterium, assembly GCA_050732395.1. Taxonomy (GTDB): domain Bacteria; phylum Zhuqueibacterota; class Zhuqueibacteria; order Zhuqueibacterales; family Zhuqueibacteraceae; genus JBIOXB01. The sequence continues at coordinate 1,287 of JBOHQX010000159.1, read as the reverse complement.
CAGAGGTGGATGAGGCCAATGCCCAGTACGGTGCTCGGAATGGCAAACAGCAATAACAACAGACTATCGAGATGTTGTGCGCGTTGGCGCTCGACACAGTACGCGGTGACAAAGCCCAGCACCACAAGCAGCGTTGCCGCCACTGCACTGTTTGTCAACGAGATGGCAAGACCATTCTCTGCGAGATCAAAAGCACGGCGATAGGCGACCAGCGACAGAGATTGCGCCAAGAGCAAACCCATCGGAAGCATGACGGCCATGACGAAAATGAGCCAGCAAAAACCCTGCGCCACGAATCGCCAACGGCCTAGCGACAGGCGTGAGGAGAAGCGAGAAGCGACCTCTTCTCCGGCAAAAACGTTTGCTTGTAATCGTGCGCGCTCCCAAGTCATCGCTGCCAATGTCATCACGACCAGGGGAAGCGACATGGCAACGGCGGTATCGTAGTTGTAAAACGCCGCAAATTGCGTAAAGATTTCCGTGGTGAAAATATTCACACCGAGAAACATCGGCACGGCAAATTCTGAAATTACCAACACAAAAATCAGAATGCCGCTCGAAAGTAACGCAGGCGCAATGAGCGGCAGTGTCACCAATAGGAGAATCTCTGCTCTCGAAGCTTCCAGTCGGGCGGCTTCTTCGATTTCTGCGTGAACGTGCGTCAGCGCGGTTTGAATGAATAAAATGGCGATGGGCATTAAGGCCAACGTCAGCACGAACGCGCATCCCCAAAAAGAATGCAGGAAAGCTGCGGTGACATCGCCAATGCCAAGCCACTGGTGCAGCAACCCGCGCCGGCCAAGGATGTTGCTCCATGCAACCGCCAGTGTGTAAGGCGGCAAAAACAGCGGAATGAGCAACATCGCGCCGAGTACGTTGCGCAGCGGAAGATTTGTCCGTTCCATCAAAAAAGCGAGCGGGATGCTCAGCGATAAAGCACCGGCCACGGTCAGCAATCCGAGGGCAATGGTGTTGCCCAGCAGTTTGAGCGCCCGCAGGTCTTGCCATAACGCGGCGTAGTGCTTCAGTGTAAAACCTTCATTGCTCCAAACGGAAGCACCGAACATCCACGCGATGGGAAGTACACCGATGATTAAAATGAGAAACAGAAGTATCAGCGAACTTTTCATCTTGGAACATGACAAATCAGAGATAGAGTAATCAGTAATCAGTGTTCAGTGACCAGTGTCCAGTGACTCGTCCTGAAAATAGTTGACACTTTTCTTGGATGCTTCTTGGTATACCCCCCGATCCCAACAACCCGTAGGGGTGTTGGGGCGGGGGGGA
>JBOHQX010000158.1:0-21360 GCA_050732395.1 bacterium | reverse complement strand
AATTCGACCGCTTCGGGATCCGGAATATCGAGGCTATTGGTGTCAAAATGATATGCCTGATCATCTCCGGCCGGGGATTGACCATCAAATCGGCCATTGGGACCCGGTCTGATCTCATACACTTCCGCATTCACGCCGTCGGCGATATAGAGATTTCCATTCCCGTAAGCAATGTCTTCGGCGTCCATATTGTTTATGGACCTGGTATCGAATGAGGTCCGGATATCATCGCCGGTAAAATAATTCCCATCAAGTCCAGGGTCAATTTCAAACACTTCATCGGCGTCGTCATCGGAAAAGAACAGGTGCTGATTATTTGGATTGAAGGCGACGCCGGTCGGCTCCCGAGAAAAAGAAATCGTGCTAAAAGTATTGACCAAACCACCTTGCAAAGTGGCATCAAAGACATTGACTCCGGTGAACATCGACATTTCTTCGACTTCGGAATCACTGATCATGAGCCGGTTCGAAGTGGAAATATATGCCACACCCATCGGATCCGGGCTGGAGGGAGACCACTGGGAGGTGCTGGTTGTGCTCGCCGCGGTAGCTTGCACTGCGGTCGCGCCCGAAGGATCTGTGAGCGACGGTTGCGTGAGTGAAAACTCGAGGATGTAGCCGGGGGAGGCCTTGCCACTCCGCTTGCCGCCATCGACGACATACAAGCTCATCTGCGACGGAGCATCCGTAAGGTCGCCGCTGTGCGCAAAGACCATGGCTTCAGGGTCCTGTAAGTCGGTATCGGTAACAGCGAAGTCACGCGTCGCCGCCAAATGACCGGCCTCGGTGATCTCGTAAATTTTTCTCTGAGCTGCACTCAAAAGATAGAGATGATTATTCTCGGGATTGAAGGCAATGCTTTGGAGATTGGCGAGGCCTGCGGGCCTCAGGTCGATCTGAGCAATCCGGCCATCCCGCTGCGCGGCAGCACCATCAAAGTCCTGTTGTGCATCAGGCGTAATACGGACGATGCGCGTTGCAGAAGCGTCCAGAATGAAAAGGCGACCGGTGGCCGGATCGAGGGTCACACCTCGCGGACGCCCAAGCCCATACTGACGGCCATCAAAACGCTTGATGGCATTTGTAGACGGATCAGGCCGTCCCTCCGCGTTGGCTTTGATTGCAACCAATTGCCTGAGGGTTGCATCAAAAAAGAGTAAACGCCTGGCGTTAGCGTCAAACGCCATATTGATCGGATCGGCAATGGCGGTTGCCACCTGGACGGAACCGGCCAAATCTTCGATATGGGAGATCATGACCAATTTCGCAACCTGAGGGAGAGCTGGGGCCTTATCCAGAACCAAAAAGAGATTGGCCGTGGGTGAGAAAGTCAAACCTACCGGGCTGGTGAGATCGGTGTCTTTGGTTTCGATCATTCGAACCTGCCGAAGATACGCAGATGGACTTTGCGAAAATGCGATCGAGCTCATTCCGAATAGAAAAAGCAAGCTCAGGACATGCCGTCTGATCAAAGAACGCCTTTGACACCATGAGGTAAACATAGCCACTCCTTCGAATTGAATCATGAAATTGTTCACTCGTAGTCTATCCGAATACCTGATCCTGTCATGCTGAAAGCATCCTGGTTGGTTCGGCACCAAGGCCTGAAATTGGCACTGTGCCCGACACAACCAAGCCGTAAGGCCCTTTCGGGATCCCTGCTGGATGACAGTTCAGGGTTTCCGGATTGCCTCTAATACGCCCCCTCACCATTCAAAACCACGCGAAAGGTGCGCGCCAAAATATAGAAATCCAGACAAGGTGACCAGTTGCGCACATAGTAGCTGTCCAAACGCACGCGTGTCGCGTAAGAAGTATTGTTACGACCAGAAATTTGCCAAAGCCCGGTAAGGCCGGGGGCAACTTTGGCATAAAGACCATAGCTTTCTCCGTATTTGATGATTTCTTCCTTCACAATCGGCCGTGGGCCGACCAGGCTCATCTCACCGCACAAGACGTTCCAAAGTTGCGGCAATTCGTCCAGGCTCAGCTTGCGCAGCCAACGGCCGACGCTGGTGACGCGAGGATCATTTTTCAGCTTATGACCTTTTTCCCACTCTGCCAGCATCTTTGGATTTGTGGTCAAATAGCGCTCGAGAACTTGATCAGCATTGGCAACCATCGTGCGGAATTTATGAGCCTGAAATCGACGGCCCTTAAACCCAATGCGTTCCTGCCGGAAGATGATCGGGCCTGGGGAGCTACATTTGATCAGCAAGGCAATCACAGCCATCAGCGGCAGACAGCACAACCCTCCCGCAGTCACAATGATGAGATCCGCTATCCGCTTGAGCAAGCGCGGCAGCGGCATCAACAGGCTCGTTTCCAAACCAATGCCGAGCTGGCCGCCATAATCATATGTGCGATTCCAGAGGCTCGGCAGACCATCCATATCGGGAACAAACAGCACGTGGGGAAAATGGCTCGCATGGGTTTTGATCAACTGTAGAACCTCCGCGGAAGACCGTTCGGACATGGTCACAATCGCCCAAAAGATCCGGTGTTTGTTCGCCAGTGTTGAGGCGATTTCAGGAGGCCCAAGATACGCTGACCTATCAAGCCAGGTATCATTTTCCCGCGTCCAATACGTGTCATCAACAACACCCACCGGCCGCAAACCCAAGCGTGGATTTGAGACAAGATATTTGAAATTGGCCAGACCAGCGTGACCTCCACCGAAAATCAGTACGGGCTGCCCCCACCAGCGAAAATCTGAAAATAGCAATCGCGCTGCGGCGCGCATGAGGGGCAAAAACATCAACGAAAACAGCCAGGTAATGACAAATAAAAGCATCAGCGGCTGCCCCTTGTGAAGTAAACAACGCGCTGCAAAGAACACCGTGAACAGCAAGGTGGTGGCAAGGCTGATCTGCCGCAATTCAGTAATTGGATTGTGGCCGGTGCCGGGATATAGCCCGAACATCACATAGGTCAAAAGAAAGGCCACGGATAACCAGGGTAACAGCGGGGCGCAATTGGGTGGAGACTCCAGCTCAAACAAGACCATAACAGCGACAGCAAGAAAAATGCAACCCATAAGAGCCAGCAGATCGGCGATGAAAAGCGGTAGACTGGTTAAAAGTACCTGCGTAGTGTAACGATGGGCCGTTCTGGCTCGCTTGGTACCACTTTGTTGCACAAGGGCGGTAGAAGGGCGGCGAGCAACAACCGGCACGAAAGTGCCAACCATAGCATGATCCCCTGTGATCATCGCATGCTCCTTAAAAATAGAACGCAGTTTGTTATTGTTTAGCAGGCCATCGATAGACGCGGAGACCACACTCCTTTCGCCATGAGTAAGCGCTCGTACAACTCGTCAATTTGCGCGTTCATTTGTTCTACGCTAAACCCCGGCAAAACTCGCTCCTGCGCGCTTTGGGCCATTTGCCGTGCCACTTTGGGATGGTCTAACAACCACGTGAGGTTTTCAGCCAATAGCGCCGGATTTTGGGGCGGTGATAACAAGCCGGTTTCTCCATGAACAACCAACTCTGGCACGCCGTTTACCGAAGTCGCCGCAACCGGAATCCCCATACTCATCGCTTCCGTCAACGCCCTGCCCAGACCCTCCCAAAGGGAGGCAAGCGCAAACACGTCCAAGATTGAGAAGATCTCCGGCACATTCTCTTGAAAACCGAGCATTTTAATTCTTTTTTCCGCACCGATGGCCTCCACCACGGCCGGGGCCAGCGGACCATCTCCGGCGAGTATAAACTGAGCTTCGGGCCTATGCCGTAAAACGATTTTGGCCGCTGCCACAAAATCCAATGGCGCTTTCTGAGTCGATAACCGGCCAATCATTCCAATGATCGGCTGGCACGGATCCACGCCGAATTTCCGGCACACTTTTTCACGGCTTGCAGAAGGAGAGAGGAAGCGATCCAATTCGATGCCGCTGTAGATCGTGGTAATCTTTTCGCGCGAAGCAATATGCCGGGCGAGGGCTTCATGCTTGTTCATCTCGGAAACCGTGATCAACGCGTCACTTAAAGAAGCGGCATAGCGCTCAATCGCCATATACAGTTGTTTTTTCAAGTAAGAAAGGCCGCTCTGCCATGCCGTGGGATAAAAGGCATGCGCGACTTGCCAGGCAAAGGAATGAAAAGTATGAACGACAATCGGCACCCCAGCCCGCCGCGCCGCCATGCGTCCCAGGATGCCGGCCTTGGCGCAATGCGTGTGAACGATGTGATAGTTTTGTGCTTGCATTAAATCCGTAAGCTGCAGCAAGGCGCTCAGATCACGCAAGGGATTGATGGATCGGCTCAACTTGGGGACAAGAAATAGGGCCTCGGCGCTGGCCTCGGCACCGGCTTTCCAATCGCTATATCCGTCTTCCGGCATCAATTCGCCGGCAGCCAAATGCACTTCGTACCCGTGGCGTGCCAGACCTTTAATGGTGAGCAATGTGTTTTCAAGCGCACCACCCACGCCCAGATGCGTGATCACATGCAAGACTTTGATGGGCTCCATCCCTAACAACTCTCCTTCGGCTTCTCCCTAAATATTGCATCAAATTGAAAAAAATCTACAGAGCCTGCCAGATCACCTGCTTCACCGCCAATATCGTCTCCTCAAGAGGCCGCTCTGTGCTGATATCATGGATAAATTTTGTTCCGGGTTTGAACCACTCGCGACTCTGCTGATGGCGGATTTCCAAATACTCGTCGGAATCCTTCTCCGCAGCAGGACAGTTTCCCTGCAAACGCATGCGGTTACGCTGCTTCGCGGTGTTCAGAGAAACTTGCAGCTTCAGTACGACATCCGGAGGCGGAATACCTCGATAAAGTCGCTGTTCAATACCAACAAGCCAATTGTAAAACGCCGTAAGGCCAGTTTGGAGGTTTGGCTGTACCCACAAGCGCGGACTATCCATGGCGCCGGTGGTTGCAGTGGGATAGCGATCGCACATGATCATCTCGCCGTGCGCAGCGGCGCGTCTAGCTTTCATAACCAATCGGCGCCGATCCCAAGCCAGAGCAACTGCGCGCAAGGCATGCAAGACACCGAACCACCCAACGGTTCCGAGTCGAGACGAATGCGGGCTTTGTCGTGCCCTAATCTCGCTGCGATGCGTCTGTCGTAACAGCCGGCGTGTCAGAGGGATTCCGATATTGAGCGCTGCCGTCAACCATGTGGACGGCGGTTTGCCCACATGCACCATCCTGGTGGCAAACACCTTGCCGAGCCACCGCCCGGTCTCGGCCACCAGGGTCGATTTACCCGTGGCATCCGCGCCGACGAAGGCAATCATGGCGCCGCCTGAATGCAGGGTCTTGTTCTTTCTATTACCGCTAAATCGACGATGGATTTTTGACAAAAGGAAGCGGGCATATGCCCAACCTCTATCCATGGGAGCATGTTTCGCATAAACTCGCAAACGCCGCCTCACGGCGTAGGCCAGCCAAATTCTATTGCTCAATGAGCCCTCTGTTTTGAGCGCCTCGAGGCATTTGAGAAATAATGAATCCTCCACAACGGGACAATATTTCTTGAGCAATGACAACGCTTCGGTAGGAGGCGACTCCGTCAATAGCCAAGCTAGTTCGTTTCCAATACTCTCCAGTTGCTTGAATAAACGAAGCGTATCCAGCAGCGAGCCGTACTTGATGAAGGTGCGGAGGACAAACAAGACCAGCTCTGCCGATTTGGCCGGCACTCGCATGGGCCCGGCGTGGGAACAATTCTCCAACAGCATCGTCTCGAACGGCAGAAGATGGCTTTTCACGAAACTCTCGCCGGTGAGCACGACGCTGAACAGATGCACGTGGATCAACTTCCCGGCGTACGGATCAAAGCCGTAGTAATGAAAAATGCCCGAGGTCGCCGGCTCAGCATCCACGATGGCGGCCTTGAAGTCAAGATTCGACAGAATTGTGAAAGCTTGCGACAGTGATTTGCGGGCAACAAGCAGATCGAGATCGAGCTCGCCCGCCAGAGTTTGCGCCAGGGAGAAATTACTCTTCCAATGACAATACTCGATACCCGCGCAATTGAACGATTCCAGCAATCTTATGGTTAGAGCTTTTTCCATTTGAGCCATGGTTTGACCCTGCGATTTATCCAACGGATGAAAGAACGACCAACGGCTTAAAAAAATCTTGCCACTAGAGCACTGTTACCTTTTTGTTGCACCCTTTCAGGGTGCTTGATGGTAATGTTCATTTACCGAGGGTGCGCTGCGCGCTACCCTCGGCTCTGATGTTTAACGCCTTCGGCGTATCATTATAAGCCGAACACAAACAGAAACCCACAAGGACACGAGGATACAAAAATTATGGCAACAGTGTACTAGGCCAAACTGTTCGATTTGAAAAAAATCGTCCGCATAGACCTGTAGCGCAAAACGATTGAAGGCTCTTTCTCTAAGTCAGGTGGTCGTTTTTTCATCCGCTGGACCAGTTCTGAATGACTCTTGAACATGACTTGCTGAACTTTTGCAATCAGAGATGATGAAGGAGCTGCTCATATACATCTTCATAGCCCTTATGCATCGTTGCCAAGCTAAAGCGCGCGCGCGCAAGGTTTCTGCATTGCCGTCCGATTTCGGCTCTCTGCGCCGCTGGCATTTGTTGAAACCGCCCAATCTCCCTCGCCAGCCCCGCAACATCATCAGGCCGAACCAGAGGAATAAAATCAGCCCCCCGGGCGATCTCACGATGCGGGGGGATATCTGATAGAATCACCGCGCAGCAGCAGGCCATGGCTTCGATTACCGCAACGGGTAATCCCTCGCCGCGTGAAGCGGAAACCACCACATCGACATGCATGAGTTTCTCAAAAACTTCATCGCGCGGTATCAAACCGGTGAGCTCGACGCGTTTCGCCAAACCCAGCGTTCGGATTTCTCTTGCGAGCCGATCATGTAAATGCCCGTCACCAATGAACCACAATCGCCCCGCTTCACCGTTGCCATTGCTCTTCCGAAAAGCGTTCAAGATCGACAGGGGATTTTTGATTTCGATTAAACGTCCCACCGCGGCCACGGTAAGGCGGCCATTGGAAAAATGAGTGGATTGATTCTGCCGCACACGCTCTACGCGATCGAGATCCAGGCCGTTAGGCACCACACAGAGCCGGCCAGCGGCCAGCCATTTATAAAATCGCGGCAAGCTGCCGAAGCAGGCGTTGCTACAACAGACGATTCTCTGGAAAAATGCCAAGATTGGAAAGAGCAGTAACTTGTTTCTCAGCTTGTAATTTTGATACGAGTTTTGCACGTTGTAAACCGTGATTGGCCGTAATCTTCCAGGCAAAAACATGCTGGCGGCCACAAGCAAGAACCCTACATGGGGCGAGTGCGCATGTATAATGTTGTGGTTTTTCGCCGCCAGCGCCGCCTTTAAGGCGTGAAAGAACCCCATCAGCGAGCCGTTGCCCTCGTAGAGCCCAATCTCGGTGGGGACCGGCGCGGGTGCTTTAAAAAAGGTGCAGATCGTCAAATCGCGATGAGGAGCAACCGCAAGGCAGTGCTGGTGGTAGGCACCGCTGGTCTCCGTGATCGAAAGCAACAGATGCAAAATTGTCATCACTCATTCTGGTGTTTGATGAACGATCCGGGCGTATGGCTGAGTCTCCCGAACGGCGGCAGTTGTGCCGGCGATTACCATGCCGAGAAACAGCCAGGTTTGTTTGCGGTGCTCCCAATTATGACTGAGCGCACCAATCATCCAGGCCATGAGCACTGCCAGCCACAACCTTCGCAGCCTTCTCGGTTGCCCAATTGCGTCGTGAACGGCCATGCTCAAGATCATGGCGAAGAGCGCAAAACCAATAATACCGACCTCGGCCAATAGCGAAATAGCGAAGTTGTGCGCCAGCTTGCCGGCCTCGATGGCGGCGGAGCGAAATGCGCCTCCGCCTACGCCCAAGAAGGGATGTTTGGCAAAGAGCTGAAGGCCCTCACGCCAGATGTCCAAGCGGCCATTCCAATCTCCCTCCGTGATCACGGCGCCTGTGGCAGCCAGGCGCTGAAGCGAGGTTTGCGGGATCGTGAGCTGCAAAACAAAGAACAAGGCCACGAACGCCCCCAAAACCAATGCTCGCACATATGGCTTGAGCCTGGGCAACGACCACAGCACATAGCACATCCCCGGCACTACGGCCAATAGGGCGCTGCGGGAACCGGTCAAGCATATCGCCAAAATCGCCGCCGGAAGATAGACGGTGTTGATGAATTTCAGCCAGGCGCCTTTTTTTCCATGAGCTTCGACGAGCGTCAGGTACCAAGCGACCGGTATGCCGAACGCCAGGATCAATCCCAGATCATTCACATGGAGTCCGGCGCCGGAGTAACGGCCATAGTAAAACGCACTGGCATTGAAATAGTTATATATCGTGCCCGCGAGACCAAAATAGGCGCCCAGAACATAAGCCTGCAATCCCGCATGCAAGGCTCGAGGCGAGGTGTAAAGATCTGAAATAATCAGGATCATGCCAAAGAGCTGCAGGTAGGTCATAAACCGCGCAAGTGATTCACCAACATCGACGCTCCACAAGACACTGAGCGCGTTCCACAGCACAAAGAGCATAATGGCAAAATGAACAAGCCGCGGCCTGCGGATTTTGCCGTCTAAGATCTTCGTGATCAGCCACAACGCCGCCACCAATAGCCCGGCGATCCTGCTGATTCTTCCCAAGCCTGGCACAAAGGCCGCGTTTTCCAAGGGGATGACAAAGATCAGAACCAGCGAAGACCACAACGCAAGGTTGCGCATGACTAGCCCTCCAGCAAAACCCTAAGATATTCTTCCACGACTTCTTCCGATGCAAAGCGTCGCCAACTCTCCCGCGGTGGAGGTTGTACCTGGCCGGATAAGGCCTTCTCCATGGCCCGTGCCAAAGCCATGACTTCACCTACCGGCACCAATTGGCCATAGAGGCCATTTTTCAAAATCTCCCGCGGACCGCTGGGGCAATCCGTGGACACCAGAGGCACTCTGCAATAAAGTGCTTCAATCAATACGCCCGGTAATCCTTCCCAAGCCGAAGACAGCACAAAGAGCGCCGCACGGGACATATAAGGATAGGGGTTCGCCACAAAGCCGGGAAGGCTGACCTCCTGGTTCAGACCGAGTTTGCCAATCAACACCTCGAGGTTGGCACGATCCTGTCCCTCACCGAGAATCAGCAACCGCGCCGGGCGTGATTGACGCACTCGTGCGAAGGCCCGTATCAAAGTGGGAAAATCTTTTTGCCGGCTTAAGCGGCCCATGGCCAACACCACCGGCGGCTGATCCGGGGCGAACCACGGATGTTGCAAAGGAGCTGTCATTTTCTCCTTCAGCTCGGAGGTCACGACCGGATTGTAAATAACTTTGATACGCTCGCGACAAAGCCTGGTGACTTGACTCAAATCATCAGCTACACCATGGGAAACCGCAACAATGTCATCGGCCCATGGATAGAAATTTTTGATCAAATAGGGCATCAAACACAAGCTCCGATGTGGCGCAAGCTCCGCTTCACGGGAAAGATGATTGCGTTCGCTCACTACGACTCTCGTGGGAACGCGCGCAAGACGCCGGGCCCACAGGGCGACGAGGTTGACATAGTGCAACGCCGCCAGCAGGGTTTGCGGTTGTGTGTGCCGTAAATAACGCACCAAAGCCGGTAAGCTTGCCAAAACGCGCGAGGCTTTGAGATCAACCAGTCGTACTGAATCCGGCACCTGAGACAACAAGGGCCCTTGCGCCCGCGCGAGAACCAAATCCACGGCGTAGCCACGCGTGGCTATCTCCTGCGCGAGATTCAGCATCGCACGCTGGGCGCCTCCACCATTCAGACGAGAGGTGAAGATCGCCAGTCGTCTTCCGGAATGATTCATAGGAAGAATGGTTACGTGATTCTGTTTCGGAGCATGAGCAAATGAAGCCTAGCCAGTATTTGCCCCAAGTCGAGAGCAGCAACACCGGCTGACGAAGCCATTATTCTCTGGACATCAAAAAGAAAATATAGGCGACCTGAGCCACATACGCTGCGCCTCTGGCGATATCGACCATCGTTTTCATCGGCACGGACTTCCGGTTGGGGATAATCACCGTGTCTTCCGGCACGAGCAGCGGAGTTTGTCGTTGGTCGCCACTCGCATAATATTTTTCGAGGTTGATTTTCACGACATTCAGCTTTTCGCGATCGCCATTTCTGCGCATGATCCTGACCTCGTTGATATTCGCATCACCGGTGCATCCTCCCGCATGCGCAATAAGCGAGATCAGATCGGTCTCACTGGAAACCTTGTACTGGCCGGGCTTGCTGACAGAGCCCAAAATACTCACAGACATCAAGAGCTCGGGCTCTTTTCCGATATAGTACTTCGAACCACCAATTTGATTTTCATCGCCGCGCGCCGCGATCTCCTGAGAGAATCCTGCGGCAGGCACCAGGCCGAACGTGATGAAAGGGAGAAATAGAAGTGCTCGCATATTACACACACCTGTTTTTAAGAAACTACTGCCCGGTCGTTGAAAATCTTCCCAGCGATGAGCTGACCTTCTAGAGCACGGTTTCAACTCCAGAACATGCAAGAGCGCCCGGCCAGTCAGCTGAGAATTTTGGAATCAAAATCCTTTACAAACAGGGCAAGTTTTTCTCCCACGAAATTGTCATGCCTTGTGGAATCAAAAACACTTCCGTGGGAGTTCCAATTCCGTTGGCGATTCATCTCATGGGTTTGAGGCGAAGCTTCGCTAGACAGTTACGAGTCAACTATAAAGCCATTCGGCCTTTGATGATTTTCCAAATAGTTGCTTCAGGACAGAAAGGATTTGCGCCGCATAAAAACGCGATGGCACAGGCTGAACGAACTTATCGCAATGATATTCGAGACCAAGGCATGTGATGGAGATTTGCTCTTGCTGGGACCAAAACTAAGAATATTTTCAACCCACGCGTGATGTTCCATGGAGAACAAGCCGGCAAAAATTACGAGCAACGCGGCGTAGAAGACGAGGCGATATCGCCTTGTTTCATAGTAACCGAGATCGTGGTGAATGATGAATAGATTGACCACAGTAAGCATCGTCGCTTGCAAAGAGAGCATGCTCCATAGTGCCTGCACGTCGTGCGGTACGTGCCGGACCAGGTAGACGATGAGCCAAAGCGCGAAAAATGCACTCTGCAGAAGGATGATGAACAAGAGGCGTGAGGCGCTGAAATCGGGTAGCGCAACCGGAAGCAGCGCCTGAAGGCGGTCGCGCTTTTCGCGGTCATCGTAGGAGCCGACGATAATCATAGCAGCGTAAAAAATGACCATGGTCACGCCTTGCAGGCCATAAACGCCGTCCCAATCCCTCGTTAAAGTGACGAGAAAAAAAATGAACCCCGCCAGTAACGCAAGCCGCAATCTGGTTTTGTGGTAATCAAACTCTGCTTGCAACAGGCGCCACATGGTTTCCACCTTTGAGAATGTGCACGGCAATTTCGTCGATGCTCATGCGGTTTTCCAGCATGTTCTCCGCGCCCAATTCCGCCAAGTGCCGGCGCGTGATTTCGAAGTCCGAACTGACGACTTGATGATCCTTGCCTTCATGCCGGTGTTGCACGGCAGCGGCAAATTCCCCGGGACTGCCTTCGAGCCGGAAGGTTATTCTCCGCCAGCGTTCCAGGAGATCGTCCTTGGCGGTGCGCAACAGCAATTTGCCCTCAGACAAAAACACCAGCTCGTCGGACAGGCGGCTGATGTCGGACAGAATGTGGGTAGAATAAAAAATCGCCCGCTCGCCGCTTTCCACCACCTCAAACAGGACTTCCAATACCTCCGAGCGCACCACGGGATCCAGGCCGGAAGTGGGTTCGTCCAAAACGAGCAGCTTGGGAGCGTGCGCCAGGGCCGCAATCAGGGCCAGCTTCACGCGATTGCCGCTCGAAAGTTCTTTGGCTCTTTTTTGCAGGGGCAGATTGAAGCGTCGCGCCAGGTCTGCCACAATTGCATTCGACCAGCTCGGATAGAATTGCGCCAGAAAGCGCAAATTTTTTTCGCCGGTCCAATTTTCGTAGAACACGTGTACGTCGCCGACGTAGCCGAGATCGTGCCTCCATTCGGGGTGATTCAAATCATTGTGCCGGCCAAAGATTTCCATCTCGCCGCGGTCGGCCCGCACCAATCCCACCAGGCAATGCATGGTCGTGGTTTTTCCGCTGGCGTTCGGTCCAACGTAGCCCAGCACGACGCCCGGCTCCAAATCGAAATCCAATGGACCGAGCTGAAAATCGCGATAGGTTTTGACCACATTTTTGAAGGCAAAAGCTTTTGTCATTTTTGCTCCGGCATTTTTTTATGTCATTCAGCAGGAATCTTTTTGAGCGCTTGGTGCAGGGCCTATTTGCGACTGGAAAAACAAACCCAAAAACTTTAACGGACAAAATGATGGACGACAAAATGATGTAAACATCATTTTGTCTTTTGGGTTCCAGCTCGCCCGGTTTAGGAGCTCGGATCACGACTTGGCTTTGTAGTGTTATTTATGATTCGCAGCCACCTCAATCGCACGCTTAATATCTTGCACAGACAACCCTTCCGCCAGCGCCGTTTCCACGATCGGCTTGAGTCCATCTGCCAGTTTCTGCTTTGCCATCTCTTTCTTCTGATCTTTCGGCACTTCCGACACGAAAAACCCCTTGCCGCGGCGCGCATGAATCAAGCCGTCACGCAACAGCGTCTCATAGGCGCGTTGCACGGTGATCACGCTCACCTGTTGCGCGCTGGCCAGGGCGCGAATCGAAGGCAAATCGGTTTCTGCCTCCAACTCGCCGGAAAGAATCTTGGCGCGAATTTGCCGCACGATCTGGCTTTGCAGCGGCTCGGAGGAAAGGTCAGTTAGGTTGAGCAGCATGGTTAAAGGTTTCGGCTCAATTTATTGCACGTGTCGTTTTGATTCCGTCATACCGTCATTTTTAAAATCATCAGCGTCCGGTCATCAGGCAGGAAGGAAACTGGGTAAAATGCCTTCACATTATCCCGGAGCGCCGCGAGCAAAGTGCGGGCATCTGATGCAAGAAGCTGCCGCGAGACTTGCAGCAAGCGTTGTTCGCCGTATTGTTCTGCAGCATTGTTCATCATTTCGGTAATGCCGTCGGTGTAGAACACGAGCGCATCGCCGGGTTGAAGAGTCACCCGAGCCGTTTGAAAACGGCCGCCAGGCATCAGTCCCAAGGCCGGGCCGGTGGTATGCAGCTCCTCGGCAATGCCTTCCCGGCGCAGCAACAAGGGATGATTGTGCCCGGCATTGACGTATTCGAATTGCCGCGAGGCGCGGTCAAAAATGCCATAGAGGAGCGTTACGAAATTGCGCGGCGACGCGTGGCGTTTTACGTGCTGATTGAGCTGCGTGATCGTTTCCATCATCGCGCGCCGGTGACGGACTTCGGTTTTGAGGATGACCTGAATTTGCGAGATCAACAGCGCGGCCGGCATGCCTTTACCGCAGGCGTCGGCGATGACCAGACCGAAGCGCTGATCGTCGATGGGCAGGTAATCATAAAAGTCCCCGCCCACTGCGCATGAAGGCTGGGAATAGGCGGCAATTTGCAGACACTCGTCGTCTGGCAGTACCTTCGGCAAAAGATCCGCTTGAATTTGCCGGGCAATAGCCAACTCGTTTTCCATGCGGCGCTTTTCCACGGCTTCGACGTACAAGCGCGACGCCAGGAGCGCGCTCACAAATTGATTGGCCAGCACGGCCAGCAAATTCATTTCATGCGTCGCGATCGGCAAATCTGAAAAATTGCGTGTCAGGCCGATAAAACCCAGAAAATGACCAGCTTCACGCAGAGGTACGACGAGATCAATCTTGCGATGCTCCAATTCTTCCTGCAATCCATTTGGCACTCGATTAAGCTCAGATCTGTTTGTTGGCGTCTGCAACTGCGAAATCGCCCGCAGCATTTCATCGTGCGGCGCAATCGCAATGGGCTTCTGCTCGCCCTCCGCAGGCAAAAAAGCAAACGCGCCATTGTTCTCTTCCCGCAAAACAACGTGCACGGCCGATACTGCCAAATGCATTTTGAGGTTTTCCGCCAATACCTCGCGCAGCTTGGCCGGCTCGAACACGGACAATAACTGCCGGGAAAAAGATTGAAACATTTTGAGCGAAGCCTCGGCACTATTGGCTTGCTGTTGCTGCAATGCCTGTCTTTTTTCAAGAGAAAGCGCATTGACCAAAGCTTGCTCCGGCGCCGTTTCTGAAAAGGAGATTACGCCTGATTTCTCCAACTCCTCATATGCGCGTAGCGCGGTGTTGGCGCTCAACTGATGCTGGCGTGCCACCAGGCGCGCACTTGGCAAAACACTGCCCGCGGCCAATTCCTCACTGAGAATCCTTTCCAGAATTTGCCGGCAGATTTGCTTTTGCAACGGCTCGGCGGAATGATCGGTCAAATGCAGTAACAAGGTTCTTCTCCACTCAACTTGTGAACTTTGCTATGTGTTTAGTCTGTATATACGCACTATATACAGTTGAGTTGCAAAAGGCAAGAACAATTTTCCGATAACGTTGAGGTGCTTGCTGGCGGACAAGCTCTTGGAATTTCTTGCTTCTTGTGGGGTTTTTACTAATTTTACGGCCACTTTTCGCAAATATCAGTAGAGGGTAATGCGAAGATCGAGGATAACAACATTTTATGAAAACAGGACCTTACAATGATAGCCGATTAGGGATGAGCGATTGACGATTTGCGATTTCAGATTTTGAGAAATGCTTCGTAGATCGAAAATCGTCAGTCGCTCATCGTAACTCAAATTGCGAAGGGAGAAACGTTGGAAAGCATTAAACTAGATCGAGCCAGGCTGGACGAGCTCAAAACGAAACTACGAGGTGGACTCGTATTGCCGGGTGACCCCGCCTACGATGAGACGCGCTCCATCTGGAATGCCATGATCGACCGGAAACCTGCTGTGATTGTGCGTTGTTTGGGCGTAGCAGACGTCCAGACGTGTGTGAAATTTGCGCGCGAGCAAGGTCTCACTTTGTCCATCAAGGGCGGCGGCCACAACATTTCAGGCTTAGCGGTCTGCGAAGGCGGATTCATGATCGACCTGTCGCTCATGCGCGAGGTGCGGGTGGATCCGGTCGCGCGCGTGGCCCATGCGCAAGCAGGCTGCCTGCTGGGAGACGTGGATCGCGAGACCCAACTGCATGGTTTGGCCGCGGTGCTGGGCTTCGTTTCAAACACGGGCATTGCAGGGCTTACGTTAGGCGGCGGTTTTGGGTACTTGACGCGTCGATTCGGCTGGAGCAGTGACGACGTCCTGGCGATGGATGTTGTCACTGCCGACGGGCACGTGGTGCGGGCGAACGAAAAGGAGAACGCAGATTTGTTCTGGGGTCTGCGAGGAGGTGGCGGCAACTTCGGAGTCGTGACGAGTTTCGCGTACAATCTTCACGCCATCGGGCCGGAAGTGATCGCGGGCGCGATCGCATGGCGTGCTGAAGATGCCGGCCAGGTCCTGGAGATGTATCGCACCATCGCCGGCAATGCCCCGCCGGAACTGACTTGTGTGGCAGCGATGCGCCTGGCGCCGCCGGCTCCGTGGTTGCCTAAAGAGATCCACGGCAGGCCTATCGTAGCGCTTTTCGTCTGTTATTCTGGCTCCCTCGAAGAGGGGCAGAAGCTGGTAGCACCGATCAAGGCGTTCGGTTCCCCTGTTGGAGATATTGTTCAAAAGCGACCTTACATCACTCAGCAGAGCCTTCTAGATGCAACCCAGCCCAAAGGTCGACGGTACTACTGGAAATCGGAGTATCTGCCGAAGCTCGAACCGGAGCTTCTGACCAAGGTGATGGAGCATGCCGGGCGTATTCTGTCGCCGCACTCGGCGATCCTTCTTTTTCCGGTCGACGGCGCGGTGAGCCGGCTCCCGGACGATCACTCTCCCGTGGGGAACCGCAATGCGAGCTGTGTTCTCAATATCGCGGCTTCCTGGGAGAAGGCTGAGGACGATGCGCAAAATATCGCGTGGGCGCGTGCGGCCTGGCAGGATATGCGCCGCTTCTCAACGGGAGGCACATACGTCAACTTTTTGACGGAAGAGGAGGGCGAGGAGCGCATCCATGCCGCCTACGGTGAGAACTACCAGCGCCTGGTCGAAGTGAAGACATAATGGGATCCGGAGAATTTGTTCAGGATGAACAAGAATATTGCGCCCCGGGGGCAGTGAAATTCAGGCATACTGAAAGCCAAAGCACCTCAGGCAGCACACACGGATCAAAAACGCACACGGAAAAAGCCATTGCTCCGTGTGCGCTATCGATCCGTGCGTGAACTTTCAGATTTATTCTTCGTCTATTCGGCTGATCGCATACATCGATTCCTACCTTTCGAGTTCTGTGCTTGCACTTCTTGCGGAGAAGTTGGGGAACAAAAAGTGAAACATGCCTGCTGAGTTCAATTACGGTAAAAGGTTGTAGGAAATTTATTTGGCAATTGAACGTCGTGTTGGCTATATTTTCCTGTTGTATTTTAGTAAGGAGTTGAACTCATGATCAATTTCAAACAACAAGAACTCATAGACAACCTGTTTAAAGCCGTCAAAGAGAAGTACGCGGAAGTGGAATTTCTCAACGTAACGGAGAGCCCGGAAGATCCCGCGGATTTGTGGCTCAATATAACGGCTCCTGCAGATGAAGATCGTGAAATTGAGCTTTCAAGATTTGCCAATCAAATATCCACCGATATCTTGCAGGATTACGGGTATCTCATTTTTGTGATGCCACGCAGCAATGGCAAGCTGGCGAGCCCGCATGCTTGAGTCAGAGAATTGATCTTCGAGATTATGGGGGCTCTCTCCCAGTGAAAGTTTCGCGTTCAGCTCGTCATGTAGCAAAACTTTGTGCTTGACTTCTAAACGGATTTCCCCTTACACGCGCCAACTGATTAACAAATCTATCCCTTTCGAATTATTTCTTGGCGAATCAGGATGACCCACGCCAGACGATTTCAAACACGACGTATTCTTAAGCCAAAGCACGAATGTAATCGTTCTTGGAACGGAGATCTCCTATTATCAGAATAACGAAGAAGACTACATTTCATTGACCGATATGGCCAAAAGCATTGGCGATGATACGATGATTTAAGGAAATTACCATGATCTCCAGAGAGCAGCAGGATTATATCTCACTAACCGATATTGCAAAATACAGAAACATCGACGCTCCCGCAGACATTGTTAAGAATTGATTGCGCAGCAGGAGCACCATCGAATTTCTGGGGCTATGGGAACAACTGAATAATCTCGGTTTTAAACTGGTCGAATTCGACCAGTTTAAAAATGAGGCTGGAACGAACCATTTTGTATTATCTCCGCAAGAATGGATAGAAACAACAAAAGCCATCGGGATCATATCCAAGTCCGGTAGATACGGCGGCACCTATGCCCACAAAGACATCGCCTTCGAGTTTGCGTCATGGATATCACCTCAATTCGTAACTATTCAGCTCCTGTTTCTTGTAAGCGGATTGAACGGATAAAGCGGATTTCGAAAACTTGTTTTGCAGAATCACTATCCGTTCAATCCGCTTCATCCGTTTACTCTTCTTTTTTTGAGCTGAATAGTCACCTCAATTCAAACTTTATCTTATCAAGGAATTTCAGAGGCTCAAGGATGAAGAGCGCAAACAGCTCGGCTGGGACATCCGGCGCAATCTCGCCAAAATCAACTATCGAATTCACACCGACGCCATTAAAGTGAATCTGATTCCGCCGGAGTTGACGCCACACCAAGTAAATTTGATCTACGCTTCGGAAGCGGATGTTTTGAACATGGCGCTGTTCGGCATGACCGCGAAGGACTGGCGCGACAGCCATCCGGGTGGGAACGGAAATATTCGAGATTACGCGAATGTGTCGCAGCTTGTTTGCCTTTCCAATCTGGAAAATCTGAATGCGCTGTTTATTCAAGAAAAGGTGCCGCAGGCGGAACGGCTGCGCAAATTGAACCAAATCGCCATTCACCAAATGAAGCTGCTGACGGACGATACTAGAATCAAGCGACTTGGAGTGGGAAACAAATAATGCCCAATGATTTCAAAACCAGAGAACCGTTTCCATGCCGCAAAACATAAGAATCTTTCTCGCCTCCTCTGCCGAGTTGAGGGATGATCGAGAACAATTCGAACAATTCATCGGCCGCAAAAATAAAACGCTAAATAAAAACGGCCGGTTTATCGACCTGGTGATTTGGGAAGATGGTATCGACGCCATGTCCAAAACCCGGCTGCAGGAGGAGTATAACCAGGCGGTTCGGGAATGCGATATTTTTGTGATGCTGTTTGCAACCAAAGTCGGCCCTTACACGCGCGAGGAATTTGAAGCGGCGTTTGGGCAGTTTCAGGAATCCGGCAAGCCGTGGATTTATACCTGGTTCAAAACTGCAAAGGTCGATTTGGGCAAGATTCCTCGCGAGGATGTTAAAAGCATGTGGGATTTCCAGGACAGATTGAAAGCGCTCGGGCATTTCTGGACAGAATATGAAGACAGCAACGATCTAATCAATCAGTTCAATCGGCAATTGGAACTGCGCGACCCCTTTTCCGAGGCCGCCCAAACCTCCCCGCCACCTCTGCCACTTGATGAAATTATCAAAAAATACTGGCAGCAATTGATTCAGGACCCGGATTTTAACAGCATGGCCGTGATCGGCAAGCGCGAGCGGCAGCGGCTGGAAAATCTGTATGTACGGTTGCAGGTCACGGCTCACGGCGACAAGACCGGTATGGCCGAGCGGTTTCATCACCGGAAAGCAGACAAAATCGGTCCCGAAGAGATGATCCCGCGTGACATGCCGCCCAATGCGGCCATCAATGCTTTTCAACGTTTTGTCGTGCTCGGCGCGCCGGGCATGGGTAAAACCACGATGTTTCGTTTTATCGCTTACACCGTCTCGCGGCTGGGCCTGGGGCTGGCGCGAAACGAGGAATTTCATTTGGAGAAAAAGGCAAGCCTGGTTCCTTTGTACTTGCCGTTGACCGAGCTGAGCGGCTACGAAGGCGATTTGCTCGGCTGCCTGAAAGATTATCTGCACAAACGCTTCCCCGGCTGCAAAGCGATAACCCCCGAGCTTGAGGCTCTATTGAAAAACGGGCAATGCCTGGTGCTGCTCGACAGTCTGGATGAAGTGGCAGCCGCTGAGTTGCGCCGGGTGAAGGAAAGCATCAAGGGTTTTCTGAATAATTCCGATTGGCAGGACAATGTCGTCCTGTTGAGCTGCCGTGAAGGCAGTTGGAAACGCGACGACGTCAGCCTGGACTTCCCGGCGGTGCTGCAGATTGTGGACCTCGACGAGGCGGCAATTGGCGAGTATCTGCACCACTGGTTCAGCGCCGAAAAGAGCGAGGCGGCGTTGGCGTTGAAAGGAAAAATTTGCCACACGCCGCGGTTGCAAGCGCTGGCGAGCAATCCTTTTTTGCTGTCGTTGATTGCCTGGCTGTCGCAAACCGATCAATTGCCGGAACGCCGGGTCGAGCTTTATGTCAAATGCACCGAGGCTCTGCTCAATGAAAAGCATAAGGAGAAACATGACCGTCACCCCACCGCGTTTGGCGGTGACCACGCCGAATTGAAAGCAAGCGTGTTGACCGACGTCGGCTATGCCATGATGGATCGGAATCTGCGGGAGATACCAAGAAATGCGCTGCGGGATATTATCCGGGAAGCGCTCGGCTCCAACGACACCACTGACGAACGCCCGGGCAAGTTGATTGACGAAATTCACCACGGCAGTGCCATTTTGCGGGAGACCAGTGCGGAGCACATTTACGAGTTTCAGCACAACACCTTCCGCGAATACTTCGCTGCTAAAAAACTGGAAAGTGTGCTGGTGCCGCTGCTGCGCCAATGGGAAAAGACCGATCCCAAGCCCAAGCTGGCCGATTTTATCAGACGAAACGCTCACCACATTCAGCCGCTTCAAAAGACCAACGACCCGTTGTGGGCCGAAGTCAACCGTCTCACTGTCGGGCTGTTGGCGCATCCGACGCCGATGCTGGAGCTGCTGTTCGAGATCGATCCCACGCTGGCCGCCCGATGTTATCTCGACGCCGATCCGGAGAAAGTCAACCATGACGCCATAAAAAGACTGTGGACCGAGCGCATCGACCGGGCAGAGCGCGTAAAAATCGTCCGCGGTATCAAAGAGAGCTTGAAAGACGAGCGGGAAACGTTGGATTTCATTGCCGGCATTTTCCTCACCGGCGAAACCGACAGTGAAGTTTTGTTTCACTGCGACGAGGTGCTCCGCCGCCTCGGCAGTGACGAGGCCAACAGGATCAGCGCAACCATGTTTGCGAGGTGGCCAAAGAAAAGACAATACCAAACCCACGAACCAGCGTTTCAGCAAGACAGCTTCTGGCAGGCAGCGGATATCAAAGGCGGAGAATTCAAGATGGGAGGGAACGAATATGAGAACGAACAACCGGTACATCCGGTCAAGATCTCGCCGTTCCGCCTCGGGCGTTACGCGGTAACCGTGGGGCAGTATCAGCGTTTTGATCCTGACCACAAGAAACTCAACATGAACGCATACGAAGAATCTTTCAAAGATGATGCCCAGCCGGTGATCAATGTGAGCTGGTACGATGCTTATATCTTCTGCAAATGGGCAGGCGGGCGACTACCCACTGAAGCTGAGTGGGAATACGCCTGTCGCGCCGGTACCACGACACCATTCAATACCGGTGGCAACTTGACGACGGAACAGGCAAATTATGATGGAAACTATCCATACAAGAAAAATCCCAAGGGCAAATATCTGGAGAAAACTACGCCGGTCGGCAGTTATCCGCCCAATGCTTGGGGACTTTATGATATGCACGGCAATGTATACGAATGGTGCCTTGATTGGTATGACAAAAAATATTACGAGGTGTGCAAGACGCAAGGCATTGTAGAAAATCCAAAGGGGCCGGAAACCGGTTCGTCCCGGGTGTTGCGCGGCGGTAGCTGGGGCAGCTATGCGCGGTTCTGCCGTTCGGCGTATCGCAACTACCGCAGCCCCGCCGACCGCGACTTCAACCTTGGCTTCCGCCTGGTGTTCGTCCCGTAGTCAGTTGGCAGCTCGTTTCGATTTTACCCCGTGAAATGGTGCAAGAGCATGCCCTACTATTATGTGTATATCCTTCAGAGTGAATCCGACAAACAGCTTTATGTCGGCTATTCCGCTGATTTACGAAAGCGTTTGGAAGAGCACAACGCTGGAAATGTTCGCTCAACGAAAAGCCGAAGGCCATTGAAATTGGTTTATTTTGAAGGCTGTCTCAATCAGCAAGACGCCACGCATCGGGAAAAGTATTTGAAAACAACTTATGGCAAACGATACATGAAAAACAGGTTGAAGTATTATTTCACGGGGTGAACCTATGCGC
>JBOHQX010000157.1:0-10011 GCA_050732395.1 bacterium | reverse complement strand
TTCGCTCCGTTCGCTTGCGCTCGTCCCTCGCGCGCGCTCTCTGCGCTCCAACAACTCGTCTGCTCATAGGTAAAGCCGGAACGAGCTGCCAACTGACTACGGGACGAACACCAGGCGGAAGCCAATGTAGCTGATCCGGCCGTCGGGGTAGTCCCTGCCGCGATACGCGGAGCGACAGAGCCGCGCGCCGCTGATCCAGCCGCCGCCGCGCAACACCCGGGTCGAACCGGTTTCCGGCCCTTTTGGATTTTCTACAACACCTTGCTTCTTGCATTCATCGTAGTATTCCCGATCGTACCAATCGTAACATCATTCATATACATTGCCGGTCATGTCGTAAAGCCCGAGCTCGTTTGGCTGTTTTTTTCCTACAGCATGGATTTTGGAACCAGAATTCTCCGAAAACCAAGCCACGGCGTCGAGGCTATCACTACCGCTGTAGCGATACCTCTTGCTTTTATTTCCACCGCGCGCGGCATATTCCCACTCGGCTTCAGTGGGCAGGCGGAAACCCTTAGCGGAAAAATCGCAGCGCCAGTCGTTGGCGTTGTAAGAGGGATTATAGTCATTGCGTACGCTCATATAATTGCAAAATGCCACTGCACCAAACCAATTGACCGTCACCACCGGATCATCCTTTCTGGCCTCATCGAGCACCACAAAACGGCCGGCTTTTTCTCTAATCTGGCTGTAAGAACTTGAGAAGTCCAGCCAGGTGCCCGCTTTAACTTTTGCTGAATCATTCGCATTCAAAAAATCACAATATTGCTGGTTGGTAATTTCATACGGGCTGATTTTGAAGTCCGCCAGTTTGACCTTATGTACCGTCTCGTCTGTTTCTCCCGGCGAATCACCCATTTCGAAAATGCCGCCTTCGACCGCCACCAAGTGCGCTCTAAAGTTTTTCTGGCGCTGATTTCTTCTAAGCGGCTCAATCACATTCTCATTGAGAGGCTGCCACAATAGCAGGGAAAGCACAAGCAAAACACCGCCAAAGATTTTTAGGAAACGCATTTTATTGCTCTGCCGGATATATTGCAACAGCTCAGGAGTCAAAGCCGCGGCAAAATAGCGGTGGTATTTGAGCACATCGCGCAGTTCCTTGCCACTGAGGAGAAACTTGCGCCGCCTGGCTTTCACCCAGGTTCGAAAGCGCTCGCCGAGCAAGCGCTTCGCCTGCTCCGCGGCGGCAAGCAGTTCCCCGGCTAACGACTCCAGAGCCGGAATCAGCCGCTCATGCGCCAGGCGATACAACAAATTGGATTCGGGTTGTGCGGGCAATTGCTCCAAAATACGCACTTCCTGTGAAGCCAGATAGCGTAGGTTGTGGCGCATGCGATTTAGCGGCAATTGCGCGGTATTGGCCAGTTCCGAGGCCGATTTACCCTGTGACAACCGTTGATGCGATACTTCAGGATCGATAAGATCCAGCAGCGCACTTTGCACGGGCGAGCGTTCATGCTCCGGCATGCCGTCTTCAAGCTTGCCTTTGATATAGGTGCGGAGCAATCCGGTCACGCCGCCAGCGCCTTTGAATTTTCCCAGGCTGATTTCGCCGTCGGACGCGCTGTAGAGTTCATTGAGCACCATCATGCCGATGCCGATTTCCACCGGTGAAACTCTGCCCTTGTCGGACATGGCATTGACCATATCAACGATGACGGCATTATCCGGCGCCAATCCGCTTTCTTTCGCTAGTACGGTGATAATGTCACGCGCCTGTGGTTCGGCAAAAATTTTCAGCGAGTGTTTAGGGGGAAGGAAATCAGGGACGGCTGCTTCAAAATCAAACCAGGTCGAAGCATACTCTTCCCGGAACGCAATGATCCAGGTGACGCTGTAAGGCGGCTTTTGCGCGACGATTTTTTTGAACAAATCAAATAACGCCGGATGTTTCTCCGGCGAAAGCTGCTCCGCCTGGTCTATGATGATCACTTCTCTGGTGCCTGAGGCTTTATCGACAAAGTCATCAAGGTTACGCAAACTCTCCTTTTCTTCCGGGCAA
Organism: bacterium; assembly: GCA_050732395.1. GTDB lineage: Bacteria > Zhuqueibacterota > Zhuqueibacteria > Zhuqueibacterales > Zhuqueibacteraceae > JBIOXB01. The sequence continues at coordinate 8,006 of JBOHQX010000157.1, read as the reverse complement.
ACAAAGTGAATTGTGCGCAGAAGTTCCGCAGCGGAATTCTCCGGAACGGCCTCCCAATAGATAGGGGTAATGCCATACTTTTCTTTTTCCCGAATCAGGGTATAAACCAGGCCGGCGCGCAACAAAAAGGTTTTTCCGGCGCCGGATTCACCTTTTAACGCTGCAAAACAAATTTGCGAATCCAAGACCCAGCCGAGAAGTTTGCTGAGATCAGCTTCCCGACCCAGTCGCGCAAATATTTCGCCATCCATTTCTCCAAAAGCAAAGGGGCCTTTGATGGCACTGGGCTTGACCGTGGCGGTAACGCTCAGCTTGCGCGGCAAGGCTTTTTTCCACACCAGGACAAGGCCCCAAACAAAAGGCACAATGCTGATCACGCTCAGCCATGAAAAGACCTGCTTGAAAAAAACCGGAAAGATATCTAGGAGGGAATTCTTTAGGGTTTCCGGCAAAAGTGTGGGTAAGGCAAAACACAAAAATCCCAAAATAAAGAGCACCTGCTCGCGCTTGCCGTGTTTGATGATCCGGATGATATTCTCAGCTTGTTCGGAAAAGTTGTTCGTTTGCTCCGGGATATTCGGCATGCGTTCAATGCTCCATCGCGATAATAATGCTTTGGGACATGTGGTCTTTCCCCCGTTTGAGGTAAGCCATAAGGCCGCAAAAGTTAGAAAAAATTTTAACCGTTTTTGTAGCCAACGGATGGAATAACGACCAACGGAAGTTGAAATCCGTTGGTCGTTTCTTAATCCGTTGGGCAATTTCTTAACTTAAAGCTGCCCGTGAGGGCTTCGGTTTTCGGCTTGTCCGAAAACCCGAGGTAGAATATTAGCTGCAAGAAATGAGGGGGCGGAGAAACCTCCACCTTCTCAAAATACACAGTTGAGGCTAAAGACCCAAGAGCTTTGTGAAAGTATACTCAAAAGTCGGCGTGGAAAGTTTGTCACATTGCGGCATGGCACAATTACCCGGGCTCTTGTGGCGATAGCGATCGCGCGACAGCCCGCCTACCTTGGGCAACATGTCGGCAGCATCCCAAATCTTTCTTCTCATGAAAGACAAGAACGCTTGGAGATCCTGGCGCTGCCCGCGACGCGAATTTTCAACCGTTGTTACCTCAAGAGAAAGATACTGCTCGATCCACCACGCCAGGGGATCAGACTTGAGTAAAAGGCGTGGAAGATTTTCAGGTTCGGGCATTGCGGGCCCCTTGGGTTTCTACCTCGAAACGCTAGGTGTGCGATCCCAAAACGACCCTTGCCAATTGTCGATATATCCATTGTCTCCACAAACCGGGCACCACCACATAATTTGTTCTGTTTCCGCATCGATGTCCGTTTCGATTGTTCCCGTACACGGCTTTCGGCCAGGACGCCTGCGACAACGAACCGCAGTCGTTCTCGGACTCACTGTTAGTGGTGTAGTTACGTCAACGACGAGTTTCGTGAAGTACTCGGCAATTCGATTCGCTGGGCCGCTTTTCGGGGCGATCATGCCGTCTTCATCTAAGAAGTCTGTAAGATGCGTAAACCAAGTATTAGCCATATCCGTAAGATTACCCGATAAAATAGTGTCTACGATCGTAACTATTCAGCTCGTAATTCCTGTAAGCGGATTGAACGGATAAAACGGATTTCTAAAATTTGTTTTGCAGAATCACTATCCGTTCAATCCGCTTCATCCGTTTACTCTTCTTTTTTGAGCTGAATAGTCACCTACGATCCTTCCAGCAACTATCGCTGCTCATACTTCGCATGTCCATCGATGGCGTGCTGGACATCCTCAAAATAAAAAATCCCTGGCATTCGCCGGGGAAATCTTTCCACTCTTGATCGATTGACGTTGAAAACCCCAAAGAGATGGTCGAGAAATAAGCGATATAGTGCGCGGGACAGTGCCGTAAGTTTGGGGTACCACGCTTCGTCTCTCTTGCGCGAAGCTCGAGAGCGAATGCTTATACGATTGGCTCGAGGTGGACAATGGAGACTGCCCACCTTGTCCATTGCGATTGAGTCGCAATACGACGGTCTGTAGTCCCGCGCGGTGTTAAACTAAGAAACAGGCAGTGAAGAGGCAAGCGATTTTTTATGCCAACTGCTAATCAGGAAGGTCAATCGGGCGCTTATGAAGGTGAAATAGAGGAGGTGATGGGCAAGCACGATTATATAAAATTAGGAATCGTGACTATTCAGCTCAAAAAAGAAGAGTAAACGGATGGAGCGGATTGAACGGATAGTGATTCTGCAAAACAAGTTTTAGAAATCCGCTTTATCCGTTTAATCCGTTTACAAGAAATAGGAGCTGAATAGTAACTTGGAATCTTCCCAAGTGCTTGGATAGAACCTCATTTTGAATTATGCCCAGTACGGGAGAAGATTCTTTCAGAATGACAGGGATTGTTTGACTGGATACGCAAATAAAGAAAGCTGTTTAATACGAACCTGAAAGTTTCTTGCCCAAACGTAAGGGCGAGCCGGCGGCTCGCCCCTACCACGCTCCGGCATGAAATGCTGTCAACAAGGTGAATCATTGCCGCCATGCGCTCTGCTCTCGGCCCCATGCTCACTCATACCTCAATGCCTGCGCCGGATTAATGAGCGCGGCGCGCCATGACTGGCTGAGCACAGTGAGCACGGCGATCAAAAGCGCAAGAACACTCGCCACCAGCAATGGCAGCGGTCCCATATCGATGCGATACGCAAAATTCTGCAACCACTTCGACGCAACATACCACGCCAGCGGCCAGGCGACGAGATTGGCGAGTGCGACCCAGCGTACAAAATCTAATACCAGCAGTCGCACAATCACACCCGCCGATGCGCCCACCACTTTGCGCACGCCGATTTCTTTCGTCCGTTGCACGGTGGCATGGCTGGCCAGTCCGAACAATCCCAAACAGGCAATCAGAATCGCCAGTCCTGAAAAAACATTCACGATGGTGCCGGTGTTGAGATCTCGGCGATAGAGCTTTTCAAATTCCTGATCCAGGAATGTGTAGCTGAACGGATAGCTCGGATAAATTTTTTGCCCGACTTTCTCAGCCGCTTGCACGGCCTCTGGAATTCGTCCGGGTTGAATGCGCGCGACGAGCAGATTGCCCGGCGCGCTCGCAATGGGAAAAATCACTACGGGCTCGATGTTCTGATGCAATCCGGCGAAATGAAAATCCTTCACGACTCCGATGACGCGTGTGCCTACGGAATCCTTCTGTCCGAAATACAAGCGCCGGTTGAGCGGATCATTCCATCCCAGCTTGCTGGCTGCGGTTTCGTTCATCATCACTGCGTCGACGGTATCGGTTGGCATATCGCGGCTAAAATTTCTGCCCTTCGCGACGTGCATGCCCAACGTCGGCAGCGCTTCGGGGCTGATGGAGATCACGCTCCAGATCCAAATGTCATCGTCAGAAACCCCCTCGGGACGGACGCGCGTGCGGCCGAAGGTGCGGCCCGGCACGTTGCCGGCTTGCGCCGCGGAAACAAACGCGCTGTGCTGCAGCAGTTCCAGACGGAAAGTTTCCAGACTCCGGCCCATGGCCTGATCGACCACGTCGAAAATCAATACCTGTTCCCGGTTGTAACCGAGGTCCTTGTTCTGCACATATTGCAGTTGTTTCTGAATGACCAGCGTGGCGCCGATCAACGCGATGGAGAGTGCAAATTGAAAAACCACCAATCCGATTCGCAGTGCAGCGCCGGCCCTGCCGGATTTGAAACTGCCTTTCAACACCGTAATGGGCTTGAAACCTGACAGCACAACTGCTGGATACAATCCTGCCAACAAACCGACCAACACGAGCAAGGCAAACAAGAACGCGGCCAACGGGCCGTTGCTGCCCAATGCCAAAGCCAGAGAAGTCTGCGTCAATCCATTTAACCAAGGCAACGCCAACGCTGCAAGAGGAACAGCCAATAGCAAAGCCAGCAACGTGATCAGGAACGATTCGCCGAGAAATTGTCCCATCAACTGCGACTGATACGAACCGACGACTTTGCGCAATCCCACCTCTTTGGCGCGGCTCGCACTGCGTGCGGTGGATAGATTCATATAATTGACCGCGGCGATGATCAGAATCAGCAGCGCGATGGCGGCAAAAATGTACACGCTATTGATGTCGCCCTTGTTGCTCACCGCATCGAAAATGACATCGGTGGATTTGAGATGCACGTCCAGCAAGGGTTGCAGCACCGCATCAAAATTTGGAGATACGTCGTTGTCTCGGGCAAGCTTGGTGAATTTTTCCGCCAGCCCTTCAGCCGAGGCACCATCTGCTAGCCGGACGTACGTTGGCATGGCGATGGCTTTCCAGGTCTCGGTGAAGACTGGCTGGTTGGAATTGGGCGGTTGATTGGCCTTGGCTTGCGAAATGACGGTTGAGATCGCGCCGAGTGCATCAAAATCGAGGTGCGTGTTTTTGGGCAGATCGGCCATGACGCCGGTTATTTGCAGCGCCGTGCCGTCGCCGTCCTTCACGGTCTTCCCGATCGGATCTTCTTCGCCGAAGAGCTGTTTGGCCAGCGAGGCAGTGAGCACGAGGCTGAACGGTTGCGCCAAGGCCGTCGCTCGATCGCCCTTCAGCAGAGTATAATCGAAAAAATCAAAAAAGTTTTCATCTGCAGAGCGCAATTGCTGGGCATAAATCGCAGGTCGATTCTCGCCCGGTCGAGACAGCAATGTTTGCCCTCCAAAAGTGAGGCGTAACGATGCTGCCACCTCGGGAATCGCGCCCGGCAGCGCCGGCCCCATCGCGGGCATGGAAATGCCAACGCGCTGATTATGCGTGCCCAGCGCCTTGTCGATGGTTAGCACGCGATAAATGCGGCCGGCGTCGGCATGCATGTTTTCGAACGACAATTCGTTTTGAATAAAAAGTAGAATCAAGATGCAGGCCGCCATGCCTATCGCAAGTCCGGCGATGTTGATCAAAGAATATCCTTTGTGGCGCAGCAGGTTTCGCAGGGCGATTTTGAGGTAGTTTTTGAGCACGGAGTCTCCATTTCGGATTTTGGATCGTGGATTTCGGAGGGCAGCGCTCGCCGATTTCGATAACTCGTCCGGCTTGACAATATTAGGGCACCTAGCAAAATAAACAAAGATCAAAATTCTAAAAGTCCTTTGTTACCAATGGATAGAAAAACGACCAACGGAAAATAAGATCCGTTGGTCGTTTTTTAATCCGTTGGAGAATTTTTGGGTTAAACCTGCACGAAAGAACTCTCACGCAGAGCTTGCGCAGAGATTACGCAGAGAAAAACCTTCAAAAAGTAGCACTTTGTCATTGCTTGGGTTGGAGGACTTTGCGTGATGGGCGGAGGGCGTGGGGGAGGGCTTGGAGCGGAAGGTGTGGGGCGGAGAGCAAAGTCTTTGCCCTCTGCTCCATGCCCTCTGCCCCACGCCCTCCGCTCACTCGTACCTCAACGCTTCCACCGGATTCGCCAGCGCCGCTTTGACCGCCTGCGTGCTCACAGTCAAAAGCGCGATGAACAACGCGAGGCCGCCGCCGAGCGCGAAGACCCACCAGCCCATGTCGATGCGGTAGGCGAAGTTTTCCAGCCAATGTTTCATGGCAAAGTATGCTGCGGGCCAGGCGACGGTGTTGGCGATCAACACCAACACGGCGAATTCAGTCGACAATAATCGCGCAAGACTGGTGATCGAGGCGCCCAGCACTTTGCGAATGCCAATTTCCTTGGTGCGGCTGCCGGCGGCAAGCGTGGCCAGGCCAAACAATCCCAGGCACGCGAGCACGACGGCAAACATGGCGCCGCTGGTGATGATTTTTTGCCAACGCAGGTCGGTTGCGTATTGCTGCTGCAGGTCCTCGTTCACAAACGCATAATCGAAGGGCGTATTCGGCGCAATCTCGAGCCATTTTTCTTCAATGATCTCGAGCGTCGCTTGAACATTTTTCGCGCCGACGCGCGCCAGCACATAACCGATCGGCCATTCCGGATCGAGCATTAAAATCACCGGTTTGATGGGCTCGTGCAGCGATAGAAAATGATAATCCTTCGCCACACCGATGACCACCGGCCCGCCCGGCACATTTTTTTCGTTCCACCCGCTGAGCCGCCGGCCGATCACCGGCTCCTGCCAGCCAAATTCCTGCACCAGCGTTTCATTGACGATCACGGCTTCTTTGATATCGCCGGTAATATCACGGGAAAAGTTTCGCCCCGCCCGTAAGGCGATGCCGAGCACGTTGAGGTAGTCATAGTCGACACGATAGAAGTACGCCAAGCGATCGGCGCCTTCATGGTCGAAACGGTTGACGTCCCATCCTTTATTAAAGGAACAGTTCGCTCCAGTCACACCCAAAACTTGCTGCGGATGTTCGGCCAGGGCTTCGCGCAACCGCAACATGCGCTTTTCGCCTTCCTCACCGGCGCCGCCGAAGGTGTCAATGGCAATGACATGCTCAGGATCGTAGCCGAGATTTTGAGCAGCGATGAAGTGCTGCTGCCGTACCATAAAGATGGTGCAGACGATCAAAAAAATCGCCAGGCCGAATTGAAACACGACCAGCACCCGGATCAAAATACTTCGCCGCTGCAGTTTCACTCCGCCTTTGAGTACGGTGACGGGTTGAAAGCGCGATAGAAACACGGCAGGATAGCTGCCCGCCAACAAACCGAGCACAGGAAGCAAACCGAGCATCGCTTTAAGCGCCCAGCCCTGGGAGAGACGGTTCAAGTCCAGGTCTTTTTGCGCGAACTGATTGAAAAGAGGAAGCAGGAGCTCCGCCAACACCAGGCCCAAAACGAAAGCGAGCGTGCTTATAAGCAGCGCCTCGCCCCAAAACTGCTGCATCAATTGCCTGCGGAACGCGCCCAACACTTTGCGCACACCTACTTCTTTGGCACGGACCGTGGAGCGTCCAATCGCCAATGTGATAAAATTGATGCAAGCAATTGCCAGCACCAGCATGGCAATGCCCGCCAGAATCATGGAATATACAGGATTGCTGATCAACTCCCGCGAGGCGCCCACCGAAGTATCGAGATGGATATTGGTTACCGGCTGCAGCTCCAGTCGCATGGCATCTTCGCCAGCCACCAACTCGCCCCGCTCTTGATCGTGCTTGCGCACCTCGCCCCAGTGTTTCGTAACCAGGGTCGCAAGCTTGGCGGGCAGGGCGTTGGCTTCGGCGCTTTCCTTGAGCAGAACATAGGTTGGGCCGTTGAAGTTTGTCCAGCGCGTCAGGTTGCGTTCGTAATTGGGGTATTGCGTGATGTGCATGACGAAATCAAACTGAATACTGGAATTGCCCGGCGGATTCTCCGCCACCCCGGACACGATGACATCTACTTGACCGCGCCAGTTCTTCGTGATCAACGTCTTTCCCAAGGGATTGTCCGCGCCAAAGTATTTTTCCGCCATGCGACGCGTGATGACGACCGCATTGGGATGCGCAAGCGCCTGACCGGGATCGCCGTGCAGTAAAGGGAAGTCAAAAATTTTGAAGAAGGCTGGATCTGCAAAGCTGAAGTTTTCTGCGAAATGTTTGTCGATATAAGACACCATGCCGCCACCTGTAAACACCCGAACCGCATGCTCGATTTCCGGGATCTCCTGTTCCAAAGCCGGTCCGAGCGGTAGAGGTTGATAAGCGATCTTCTGCTTTCCGCCATTGACCTTTTGCTCGACCTCGAGCGCGCGAAAGAGACGCCCGGCTTTGGTGTGAAATTTGTCGAAGGACCATTCGTGCTCGATAAAAAGCAAAATCAGCAGGCAACATGAAACGCCGAGCGCAAGGCCGCAGACGTTGATAAAGGAATAGAGTTTCTGGCGCAGCAGATTGCGCAGGGCTATTTTGAGATAGTTTTTGAACATGGGCAACTCCAGTGTTCAGTGTTCAGTAATCAGTATTCAGTGATTAGTGATCTGTTGTTAGTGATCAGTTGTCAGTGGTTAGCCCAACCTTAAGCTCGCGTTCCGGCACAGAAAACCTGCGCTGGCATTCTGTAGGAATCTTCACTTGATACAATCTCACAGCCCATTGCGGC
>JBOHQX010000156.1:0-5287 GCA_050732395.1 bacterium | reverse complement strand
TATACATTGAGAGTACATTCAATTTTGATCTATCATTTCATGAAGCAAATCAGGAGACTGCTATGGTTAGTCACTCTAAACAGGACGAAATTTCGATTGGGAAATACTTGGCCGAACTACGTGATGCCGCTGGTCTCACGCAGGCTGAGTTGGCCCAAAAAGTAACTGTAAGCCCAGCCCGTATCTCGCGAATCGAATCCGGTACCGTTGATCTGACCGAGGATGAGATGGCCCAACTGCTCAAAGCGATCGGTACGGATGAAGCAGATGCACTAAGGGTTTACTTAGACCAACAATGGAACGAATTGGAGCGTCCTCCATTTGGCCATCCTAATCGGGAGGTGCTCTGGCTCGCAAATGATCTGTTGGGCAAACTTCGTAAGTTAATGGCTGATCCCGAGCTCAAAAGTGTATTCGTTCGGCATATCGAAATTTACGAGAGTGAGTTAAGGTCACTCGCCGCCAGCCTCCAATTGACCGCTCACAACGCGGCTTTCGTTGGCAGCATTGGCATTGGAAAAACCACTGCGATATGTATGTTATCGGACCTACTGTTAAGCGATGAAGGGCCGCTGAATAAACAAATGGTACTTGAAGTAGGCGCTGGTGGAACGACGATTTGCGAGACTCAAATAAAGAAAGGGCCACAATTTGGCCTGATCATTGAACCTCGTTCTCGCGAAGCGCTCGAATATGATGTTGCCGATTTCGCCGAGTATCTATTGCGGGTGACGAAAACAGGTCCTATATCAAGTGGCGGTGACATCGAGGAAGGTCCAAGCATTACTAAGGAAATCAACCGTGCGATCCGTAACATGTCCGGACTAGCTGAAACAAAGACAAAGGATCCTGCTACTGGGCGATCAAACCGTCATGACCCCGCCCGAGAACTTGCATTGAAATATCAAGACGCAAAAGAGCTTGTCATTCAGGTTCTATCGAGAATGAACTTGCAGCGCCGAGATCAACGCGACATTTGGTATCCAGAGGGAAGCAATCTCACTCCTAAGGTATGGCTCCAACAAACATTCACGGAAATCAACAACGTCCGCCATCCGCAATTTCCCTTACCGCAACGCATTGAAATTGTGATTCCAACGGCAATCTTCGATGTCAAAGAACTCAACATTCAAATCTTCGACACGAAGGGCATAGATGCAACTGCTACCCGCGCTGACCTGGATCGGCTCTTTGACGATCCGCGAACACACATCGTCCTTTGCTCAGGGTTCAACAACGCTCCCGACCCCACGCTTCAGCAACTTCTGCAACGCGCCAAGGAGGCAGGAGCAAGGAACATTGTTGACAAAACCATCATTCTCGTATTACCAAGGCGAGAGGAAGCTGCCGCCGTCAAGGACAGTAGTGGCAATCTAGTAGATAATGAACAAGAGGGTTATGACTTAAAGCGAACTGATGTGGAAATGCACCTTACGCGGCTTGGGCTCGGTGCAGTTCCCGTGGAATTTTTCAATGCCCAGAATGATGAGCTCCAGCGGCTTCGTGACTTTATCGTCTCGCGGGTGTATAGCATTCGCTCTAGTTGGGCTGCACGTGTGCAGACACTTTCCAAGACGGTGGACGATCTTATCGTTAATCACAAAAAGGAACAGACGGCTGCCATCTTCCGCGAGGTCATGCGCCGACTGAATACGTGGTTGTCAAAGAACCGTGATATTGAAGATATTGCCGAGCAGGCGCAACAAGAGTTGGTTAAGGCAATCCAGCGTGCTCACTGGCGCTCCGTTTGGGCATCCATTCGTCGTAAAGGGAAATGGTATAATCTTGATTATTACTACGAGATTGGCTTTGGTGCGCGAACTATCGCGGCGAAATACATTCTGAAAAAGTTAAACGAGTTCGAACCGATTATTCAGAATTTGCTTGATGATGGGGAACTTTCACCTGCTCATGATATGTTGAAGCAAGTGAAGATGGTTCTCCATTCGAAATCGGATGAGATACTTAAGAAAATAGAGATCGTAGGAAAAACCGCGTTTGAAGATGGTCTCAGAGCCGATATTGAATTTTGGAACAACCTAGAAAGCACGGGCGGTAATGGTTACCGTGACAGTATCGCCACAACTAGCAACCAGTGGTTTAAGGCCAGAGAGCGCGCTGAGATGCATACATTCGTCAAGGGAAAAATCGTAGACGGATGGCAAGAAATTCTGTCATCACTAGATGAACTGATTGGTCAGATAGCGGACGCTTAGAAATACTTTTCTAATGTTAACAGTAGTTTTTCCCCCGCGCCCCAACTCACCGAACTGCGTCGAAGAATCTCTGCTTCGATTCTGCTTCGTGAGACTGAGGGCGCGTTCGTAAAATGCTCGGGCTCCTGCAATTCTACCCGGCAGTCGACAGAAATCCGTCCGTGCCTACCTTTTCGCCGCCGCTTGTGCGCGCAGGCGCTCTTCTTACTCTTTAATCTCCAGCGTTATAGAGTCGCCAAGTCTTCCACATCGAATATTTGGTGAATTTCAACCTCGACTTTTCGTTATGAGGATTCAGCTTCTTTTGATGCCGTCGAACATTTTCCGCTCCTTACTCAGAACGACGGATTCACCATGACCTGATATTTTGACTCTCCAACTCAGATTATGAAACAATGCTGCCACTTCCCTCAATCACCATGTCCTTTAGGGGTTCTTTTTAACTTCTTTCGAACGCTTACGCCGTCACCGCCGATTCGGCTACAGCGAACTCCGGCTCCATTTCTAGGAACACAACAGGCTTGCGAGCACGCACGACGAGCATGTAGATCGCCGGAACGACGAACAGCGTAAACGCGGTGCCGATGATCATCCCGCTCACGAGCATAATGCCAATGCTGTTGCGGGCTCCGGCCCCGGGGCCGTTCGCGAACACGAGGGGAAGATGGCCGACCACCGTCGCGGCGCTCGTCATGAGAATCGGGCGCAGGCGAGTGCCTGCGGCTTCGATGACGGCGCGCAGCTTGTCCGTTCCTGTCTCCTGCAGCTCGTTGGCGAACTGCACGATCAGAATCCCGTTTTTCGACACCAGGCCGACCAATGTAATCAGCCCGACCTGGCTGTAGATGTTAAGGGTGGTCAGACCGAGGAAAGAAAACATCAGCGCACCCGAAATCGCCAAGGGTACCGATCCCGCCAGAATAACGAATGGATCGCGGAAGCTCTCGAACTGGGCCGCGAGCACGAGGTAGATCAGAATGGCTGAGAGTATGAACACGCCCAGAAACTTGCTTCCTTCGGTGCGCAGTTGCCGCGACTGCCCGGCGTAGTCGATGGTGTAGCCGGGCGGCAGTATCTTGGCCGCTTCATCTTCGAGAAATTGCAGCGCGGCATCGAGCGAAACCGGCGGCGGTATGACGCCTTGGATACGCACCGCGTTGAGCTGCTGGAAACGCTTGAGCTCGCGCGGCTCGGTGGAGGTGCGCAGAGTAGCAAAAGTGGACAGCGGCACCAGGCGTCCATCCGGTCCGGAGACGTGGATCTCTTCGAGCTGTTCCGGCGTCAGGCGCTCGCTGCGCTTGACCTGTGGGATGACCTTGTAGCTGCGGCCCTGGATGTTGAAGCGGTTGACGTAGTTTCCGCTCAAGAGCGTCGAAAGGTCGCGCCCCGCCTGGCTCATGTCCACGCCCTGTGACCGCAACTTATCGCGGTCGAAGATCACTTCGGCTTGTGGTTGGTCGAACTTGAGGTCCGCGTCGGCGAACATAAACAGGCCGCTGGTGAACGCCTTCATCACGAGCTGGTTGGCGAATTCGATGAGCTGCTTCGGCTCAGCGGTCGAGGCGATGACAAAATCCACCGGAAAGTCACCGCCACCCGGAAGTGCTGGCGGGATCAACGTGATGACCCGCACGCCGGGAATTTGTGAAGCCTTTGCAGCCGCCTCGAGCTGAAGCTGTTCCGTGGTTTTGGTGCGTTCGCTCCACGGCTTGGTGACCATTCCACTGAAGCCACCGGTGGGAAAGGTCAATTGAAACGTGTTCTGGTGCTCAGGAAATGACTCATAAACCTCGTTGACTTTGGCCGTGAAAAGCTTGGTCTGATCGAGCGTCGAGTTGGCGGAGGTCTGGACGATCCCGAATACGACGCTCTGGTCCTCGTTCGGCGCCAGCTCGCGCTGCGAGAACATGTAGAAAGGCACCATTAAGAACGCGACGATGCCCCACACCACGTAGACGACGGGCCGATATGCGAGGGTGCGCGAAAGCACGTTGGTATAAAAGCGACGCACGGCGTCGAAACGACGATTGATCATTCCAGCGAAGCCGCGCTCGGTGTCGCCGGCGCGCAGGAGCTTCGATCCCATCATCGGTGAGAGCGTCAGCGCCACCACGCCGGACACGATGACTGCACCGGCCAGCGCAAATGCAAACTCGCGAAAGAGCGCGCCGGTCAAACCGCCCTGAATGCCGACCGGCGTGTACACCGCCGCTAATGTGATGGTCATCGCGATGATCGGGCCCACCAGCTCGCGCGCCGCTTCGATAGCGGCTTGGAACGGCTTTTTGCCCATGTGAAGATGCCGCTCCACATTTTCGACCATGACAATGGCATCGTCCACGACCAGTCCGACCGACAGCACGATCGCAAGAAGGGTGAGTAGATTGACGGTGAAACCAGCCACGAGCATGAGAAACACCGCACCAATCAGTGAGATCGGGATGGCCACCACCGGGATGATCAGCGAGCGCGCGGAACCCAGGAAGAGAAAGATCACGGCAATGACGATGAGCAGCGTCTCGGACAAAGTTTTAAGCACCTCGTCGATGGCGTCCTCAATGTACTTGGTGGAATCATAAGGAATGCCGGCGGTCATCCCGGCCGGCAACTGCGCCTGAATCTCCGGCATTGCCGCCCGTACGCGTTTTATCACGTCGAGCGAGTTCGCGGTGGGAAGCACCCAGACGCCCATAAAGGTCGCGCTCTGACCATTGAAGCGGACGTCCTGATCGTAATTCTCGGCGCCGAGCACGACATCGGCAATCTCTCCCAGCCGTACGACCACGCCGCCTTCCTCCTTGACGACGAGCTGGCGAAACTCCTCTGACGTTTGGAGGTCGGTATTGGCCACCAGATTCACCGACACCATCGATCCTTTTGTAGCGCCGAGCGCCGAGAGATAGTTGTTGCGCGCCAGCGCGTCATTCACCTGCGACGGCGAGATGTTCAGGGCCGCCATCTTTTCCGGCCGGAGCCAAACACGCATGGCGAAGGTGCGGGCGCCGAGAATGTCGGCGCGCTGCACGCCGCTGATGGCCGAAAGCTTCGGCTGCACCACGCGCGTCAGGTAA
>JBOHQX010000155.1:0-4223 GCA_050732395.1 bacterium | reverse complement strand
CTCAGCTAAAAATTTGCCAAAGAAGCACACGGAATCTGATCGGCTCTTAGAGCTAAGGCGTACACACATGACTCCTTTCCGTGTCATTCCGTGTGGGTTCCGTGGCCAAAAATAGCTGAATAGTTACACAAAACTAAGCACAAAATCTGTATTTTTCCTGTTGCACGCCAGCGGTTTACATGAATTTCCCGAATAACTCCTCGCGTATACGATCGCGCTCGCGATCGATTTGCTCGGGCGTGGCGCCAAGCTGGCGCAAAATGAACTCCGTCATGGTCAATGCCACCTCACCTTCGCCCGCAAAAACAACGTCCGCGCCGGCTTGCCGCAGTGCCGGAATTTCGCGCAGATAAGGCGAACGTGCCAAAACGCGAATCCTGGGGTTGAGCTCTCTCACCAACCGGATCACCTCCGCGCTGTTGTGCAAGTCGGAAGTGCTGATGATGAAACTGACTGCGCGTTTTACCTCAGCAGCTTTCAAAGTTTCGATATGGCTCGTATCGCCATAAACGGTGCGCCTTCCTTCCTCACGCAAACGGCGGACGGTATCCAAGTTCATCTCGATAATAACCGGCTCGACCTCGTTCTCTTGCAGCAAGCGGGCGACGGTACGCCCGACCGGACCGTATCCAACAATAACAGCGCGATATCGAAAATCTGTGGTCGCGGCACCTTCGCCGGCATCAGCTTCGCCGCTTCTCGATTCCGCCAGTGCAGGAAGCGGTGGCTGTCGTCCGGCCGGCACACGTCGTTGCAGCCACGAAGCCAGATGATCTATGAGCCGGTAAAGAAGAGGATTGAGGGTAATCGAAACGATTGCGGCGGCGACCAACGCATTGGTGGCGCGATCGTCGAGAATGCCGAGGTTCTTGCCCAGCGCAGACAGAATAAAGGAAAACTCGCCGATTTGCGCGAGCACTATGGCAATGGCAAGAGCAACGCGCAAAGGATATTTGAGCAACAAAACGATTGCCAGCGCCGCCAGCGGTTTTCCCAAAAAGATAATCGCAAGCGTGGCCGCGATCAATCCAGGCTCGGCGAACAAATATTGCGGATCGAACATCATGCCCACCGAGACGAAAAAGAGCACCGCGAACGCATCACGCATGGGCAAGGCTTCAGCCGCGGCGCGCAGGCTGAACTCGGATTGCCCTACCACCATTCCTGCAAGAAAGGCGCCGAGAGCCATGGAAGCGCCGAACAATTGCGCCGAGCCCGCGGCAATACCGAGCGCGAGAACCAACACCGCCAACATGAACAACTCGCGCGAGCGCAACGCCGCAATGTGACCCAGCAGCCACGGAATGACCCGCCGGCCCAGAACGTAAACGCCACCATTGCACCGAGTTTTAAAACAGACATGGCCAAAGCCAGCAGCACATGGCCTGCTGCAGGCTCGCTGCTGTTGAAAAGCGCGGGCAGCAGCACCAATACCAAAACAGTAAAGAGGTCTTCGACCACAAGCCAGCCGATGGCGATGTGGCCCGTGGGGGTGTGCAAGTCATTGTTGTCGGCGAGCACGCGCATGAGCACGACTGTGCTCGCCACGGAAATCGCCAGACCGAAGACGATTCCGGCTGACCAGCTCCAGCCTAGGAAGGCGCCCACTAATGCACCCAACGCGGTTGCAATAAGACTCTGGAACACGGCGCCGGGAATGGCGATGCGGCGCACGGCGAGCAGCTCCTTCAGATGAAACTGCAGCCCCACGCCGAACATCAGCAGAATGACGCCAATCTCGGCGAGCTGGTCTGCCAATGCCTTGTTGGCCTCGAAACCAGGTGTGTGCGGCCCGACGACGAACCCGGCCAACAGATATCCGACGATCGGCGACAGCCCCAGGCGGTTGGTGATATAGCCGAGCACCAGCGCGGCGGCCAGACTGCCTGTCAGTGTTGCAATCAAGTCGAAATTGTGCATGCTTTGATGGTTTCTTCGAGGCAGGTTTGTAAATCAATTGAGCCGGCGGTTATACTCATCACCGGATTGTGTTCGCGATCTATTTTTCTTCGCAAAGTGATAGACCAAACCCAGCATGTAAGTAGAAGGCCCGTCTCCATCATCGACTAAATGCCTTCTAATTTGTCGCGATATTCTAATGCTCATCCTCTCGGAAAGGTTGAATTCGGCTCCAAGTATGATTCGAATCTGCGCGAGAACCTCTGAAAATTTTGGTTCATAAATTAATCCCGCTCCTATTCCAGCAAATGGAGTGAATTTGTATGTCGGAAAAGGAAGGTGTACTTCAAAACCCGCATCAAAAGTCGTAAAATAATCTTCACCAAACCCTTGAACTATACCAATATCGAAAACCGCGGGACTTTTCCAGCCGCTCGCTAAACGAAGAGAAGAGGCAATGCCGGTCGCATCGTGATGAATGCTATAAGTTCCTCCTTCCGCGCTTAACGTCCAGGGAGAATAATCCTGTGCGTGGAGGAGGGAGGGAACTAAAGGGCCGAGTGAAAGGGTAAATAAAAATTGACCGAACTTCATGACGACGATTTCTTCCAGTCACAGGCTTGGAATCACATCCATTGGTTCATCATGAGAATAATGCCCTGCATTTGCTTTGTATCACTCGAGGTTCGGCTGGCCTAACGATATTACACCCCTCTTCTTCGCCCTCCAGTTTCGCGCATTCGATTCACAATTACCGCCCGTGCAGCTTGTAATTCGGCGCTTCTTGCGTGATGATGACGTCGTGCGGATGGCTTTCGCGCAAACCTGCAGCGGTGATTTTGACGAATTTGCCTTTCGTCTGCAGATCGTGAATCGAGGCCGCACCCACGTAGCCCATCGAGGCGCGGAGGCCGCCGACCATTTGAAATACAACTTCCGCCAGGCGGCCGCGATAAGGCACGCGCCCCTCAATGCCTTCGGGCACGAGTTTTTTCTCGTTGGTCTCACCTTCCTGAAAATAGCGGTCGCCGCTGCCGCTTTTCATCGCCGCGAGCGACCCCATGGCGCGATAGGTTTTGAAACTGCGGCCTTCCAAATAAACAAACTCGCCCGGACTTTCTTCCGTGCCTGCGAACATATTGCCGATCATCACCGTGTCCGCGCCGGCGGCAATGGCTTTGCCTATGTCGCCGGTTTGTTTGATGCCCCCGTCGGCAATCAACGGAATATTCGCACGTTTGCACACTTGTGCGCATTCGAAAATGGCGGTGATCTGCGGTACGCCCACGCCGGCAACGACGCGGGTGGTACAAATTGAGCCGGGGCCGATGCCGACTTTTACGGCATTCACGCCGGCGTCGATCAAAGCTTGCGCGCCTGCACTGGTGGCGATATTGCCGGCAATAAGATCGAGATCTGGGTAAGTTTCGCGCAATTGCCGCACGGTGCGCAAGACGCCTTCGGAATGGCCGTGCGCCGTGTCTACGACCAACGCGTCCACTTGCACCTGCACCAACGCTGCGGCGCGCTCCATGGTATCGCGCGCGACACCGACCGCGGCGCCGGCACGCAAGCGGCCGCGCTCATCCTTCGCGGCCAGTGGATACATTCTTTTCTTTTGAATGTCTTTGACCGTGATCAACCCTTTCAAACGGCCGCGCTCATCGACGATCAAAAGCTTTTCGATGCGATGCTTTTGCAGCAAGCGCTCGGCGGCCTCCAGCGTCGTGCCCACTTTCGCAGTGATGAGATTTTCCTTCGTCATGACGTCGGCCACCGGTTGGCGCTCGTCGATTTCAAAGCGCAAATCGCGATTGGTCAAAATGCCTACGAGCTTCTCTCCCTGCACCACGGGAATACCGGAAATGCGGTAGCGCTTCATCAGTTCCAGCGCTTCTTGCACCGGCTGTTGTGGCGAAAGGGTGATGGGGTTATCGATCATGCCGCTTTCCGAGCGCTTGACGGCGTCGACCTCGTTCGCCTGCTGCTCGATGGGCATGTTTTTGTGAATGATGCCTATGCCACCGTGCCGCGCCAGCGCAATGGCAAATCGCGATTCAGTAACCGTATCCATCGCCGCGCTCAACAGCGGGATATTGAGCTTGATGCGGCGCGTCAGGTACGTGGTCAAATCCACTTCCCGCGGCAGAATCGACGAGTACTGCGGCACGAGCAATACGTCGTCAAACGTGAGGGCTTCGCTGAGGACTTTTTCCATGGCTGATCTACCGGAGTTTGATGAGTTATGTTGGGACATGCCACTGATGCTCTCGTTGCGATTCACCTTTCACCATTGACCATTCACAATTCACCGTTCACAATTG
>JBOHQX010000154.1:0-13171 GCA_050732395.1 bacterium | reverse complement strand
GTATGGAGGATGGCAAATGAAGTTTTTCGATTTCAAGTTTTTCGCCAATATCGATCACGTCTTTATAAGGAAAAGGCCCAAGTTGATCAAGTTCCAAGGAAACATGTACAAGTTCAACTGCTGGGCTCCTTAGCTCATTTCGGATAGCATTATATATTTCCTTGTCCGTCAGAATCATCGCCTGGAGCACGTTAACGGTCTGAGCGATGTTGGCCATTTTCACGCGGCCGCTGTGTTGATGGAAAATGTTGAGTGAAAGGGCTTCGGTTACCCCGCCCCAGTGTGTGTTGATCATCGTCGGGCGTTGCGCGCGGGGGCCGATGCCGTCCCGCCAGTGGTATTCGTCCGCAAAACATCCGCCCGGCCAGCGCAGGTTGGGCACTTTGATCTTCTTCAACGCCGCGACCACGTCATTGCGAATGCCGCGCGTATTAGGAATGGGCGAATCTTCTCCGACCCAAATGCCTTCATAAATGCCCCGGTCGAGGTGCTCGCTGAAATTGCCCGTAAATGTGGCGGCTGATGGTGGTCTTGCCGGCATCCGCATGAATTATCAATTTGTTTTTGGGTTCATTCCTGATGGTCTGGCTAGAGACAAGATCGGTAATGGTGGACAGGAAAAGGAAAGCTGTCGTGGACATTTTCATCATCAACCATCGTTTTTTCCAAAGCTGAACAGTAATTACTCCTGCCGCCTCAAGTTCGAAAGAAATTGTTGCAAAGATGAGAGTTCGGATTTAAATTTGGGTGAGAAATTGAAGTGAGATTAAAGACTTTGATGATATAACACAAACAGAGGCGAAAAATGAAAACTCAGCTAATACAGTCCCATCCAAATATAATGATGGGCAAACCCGTTGTGATAGGAACACGTATCACTGTTGAGTTGATTTTAGAGAAATTGGCGGCGGGTGAAACCATCGAGCAGATTCTAGCAGCCCATCCCCGCTTGACCAAGCCGGCCATTCTTGCGGCCCTAGAGTTTGCGGCTCAAGCACTGCGAGCCGATGTTGTATATCCTGTTCTTGAGCAAGCCGCATGAACATCTTGGCAGATGAAGGCGTGGACAAACCGATTGTCGAGCAGCTTCGTCAAGATGGGCATGATGTTCTCTACGTTGCTGAAATGGAGCCGAGCATATCTGATGATTTGGTGCTACAACGAGCAAATGAACATCACGCATTGCTTGTCACACTGGATAAAGATTATGGCGAGTTGGTGTATCGTCGAGGCTTGGTTCACCTTGGCGTTATTCTGATTCGTCTCGAGGGGTTATCGCCCGAAGCAAAAGCTCGCATTGTTTCAAAAGCGCTCGTTGAGCGAGCAGTCGAAATGCACAATGCGTTCAGCGTCATCTCACCTGGCATGGTTCGCATAAGGTCCAAGCAAAACTAGCCACAGAGGCCGTACCACAGACAACGAGCCGCGTATAAGATTCAGTTCGGCATTCATCCGAACGTTTATTTTGCGGTTAAACTCACTCTCGGTGACCACCCTCACCCCAACAACCTCCGGCTCAGCTCCAAAACTGTGGCCGTGTGCCCGTTCATCTCATCAAGAAGCCGCTGGTGTGCCGGCTCGTATCCCATCCGGCGTGCAAGGTATAACATTTCATCGCTGCCCGCCGCCGGAACAGTCAAATCTTTGGCATGACCTCGTACCACACGTAGCCCCTGAATCAAGCGCCGCAGAAAATCGAGAGCCTCGCGCAGCTTCACATAATCCTGAGTGGAGATAATACCGGTTCGCATTAAACCGATCAGCGCATCGCTGGTATTGGTCGTGCGCAGCTCGGGATACTCGTGTCCGTGCGTGATTTGCAGGCCTTCGATCAGATATTCGACCTCGACCAGCGCGCCAGGACTGAACTTGGCGTTGATCGTGCCTCCCTTCACCAACTGGCGCACCTGCCGTTCGCGCAGGGCGCGCATGGCGCCCGCGTCAAACGGCTCGCCGGTGTAGACGCAGGCATCTCGCAAGGCTACTATCCGGCGGCCCAACTCGAGATCTCCGGCCAGGGGACGCAGCTTGACCAGCGCCTGTCTTTCATAGTTCCATGCCGCCCCACCTCGAGAGAAATAGCGCTGGAATGCCTCCAGGGTCACTCCCAAACTGCCGGCCTTGCCGTAAGGACGCAGGCGCAGATCAATCTCAAAAATGCTCTCGCGTTGAGTCTTGATGGTGCGACTGACTTCATGCACCAATTTGACCAGAAATTCCGAGTTGGCAATGACGTGGGGGCCAGCAGTCATCCCGGCGCCCCTGTAGAGAAACATCAGCTCGAGGTCCGACGCAAATCCAATCTCTCGACCTCCAAACTTACCCAACGCGCAGAGGCACATGGCACAGGCTTGGCCGTTTTCCAGGCGCGGCTCTCCATGCTGTTGCAATAAATGCTGGAGACTCAAATCGTAGGCCGCCTCCATGACGACCTCGCCCAGGTGAGTCAACTCGGCGGAGAACAGCCAGAACTCCGGTAGCAGGCGCTGAATGAAGCGCATATCGATGCGAAACATTTCGCGGTCTTTGAAGGCGTTCAACACCTCACGCTTGCATTGAAGCTCGCTCGCACCCACAGAGATTTCCCGGAGGCTTTGCAGCCTGGCGTGCAATTCATTGCGCAACTGTGCCTTGGTTTTGGCCACGGCCAGCGACTGCAGGTTTTCAAGCACCGGGAAGAGGTTCGCGTGTTGCATGCGCAGGAAGTCTTCCCACAGGAAATCGCTCACACCCAGAAGTCTAGCAAGAGACTCGAGCACTTCCGGACGCTCAATTCTGGCGATCTCTCTCGTCCATTCCGGCCGGTCGAAGAGCTGCGCCAAAAATTCATGAAAATGCAGCAACGCCGATCCCGGGTTTGGCATGCTAGGCAGAAGATGGGTGAAATGTTTCACCAGCACCGTGGCCGTCCGTAGTTGCTGTTGTTTTTCCGGGTCGGTGATCTTCTTATCGTGCAGATCGGTGACAAACAAGGTATCGTGCACGCGCTGGCCGATGGTGGTGACCGCGACGCGGGAAATATTGATCCCGTTCAGGGCAAGGGTATTGAATAACTCATACAAGAAGCCGATCGTGTCCGGCGCATCGATGCGAATGACGGTGTAGTCGCTTGACGCGGTGTTATCGATGTCGATTTCCACCGGCAACAGTGTTTCCGTGCCGGCGCCGATGCCGCTCATGGCCATGGCCACGCGCTTGGCCAGTTTACCCTGCACCTCACGATGCTGCTTTGCCTGTAATTCCCCTACAAGCGCCGACAGCTCCCTGGAATAATTGCTCCACAAGTCTGGAGCGACGCCGCCGGAGGGCGACGTGACGGTCAAGACGTCAACGATGCGACGGCGCGTCTGCAGAGGGCTGAGCCTTCGGGCCAGCACACGACGACGCTGGAAGGAGAGGTGATTGGCACGTTTTTCGGCGCGGGAGAGGTCCGCAGGCGGCTCATAAGAAAAAATTTGCCCGTCTTCGATGTTCAGCCCGTGGACGAACAAGAGCCCACAGATTAACGAAAGCTCGCCGACGTAATCATAGCCCACAATGGTGAGGCGCCATTTTTGCTGCTCCATTGCGATCGCTTCCACTTCTACTAGGTTCCGGTCGCTCAGCCTTTCCGCCATTTCGACGTGCCGCTGGATCTGGTCATCGCCGAATAAAGCGGTGTAGCTGGCATCCATCTGCGACAGGAGGGCTTGATACCCGGAGGAGATGGGCGTCGTTTGGGCCGGGAAGAGCGGCACTGCAGCGTCTTCGGGCGGATCCTCCACCAATCGCTGATAGACGGCGCGAATGGCAGCGCTATGTTGATGGTAACGTTCGATGAGGAGCTCACCGACCTGGTTTCCCTCAAAGCCCATGCGACGCGCAAGAAAAGTGAGCTCGCGCCGGTCCTGGGGCAGCCGGTGGGTCTGCTGGTTGTGCATGATCTGCAAATGATGTTCAACCGTGCGCAGGAAAGTATAGCCGTCGGCGAGGACGCGGTAATCGGTGCCGGAAAGTAGGCCTGCGGCGACGAGGCGTGCCAATCCATCCAGGGTATTGCGACTGCGCACCTCGGGATGAAGCGCGCCGTGCACAAGCTGCAGATATTGCGTCACGAACTCGACGTCGCGGATTGAGCCTTTGCCGCTCTTGACTTCACCCCACTCTCTTCCTTTTCTCTTGAGCTGTTTCTCGATTTCCCCTTTCATCGCCCGGATGGTTTTGCGCACCTGGTCGCGCGGCTGGCCGAAAACCAGCGGTTTGATGTCCTGCAAGAATTCGAGGCTGATCAATTCGTCCCCGGCGACGAATCTACACTTGAGCAGTGCTTGTTTCTCCCAGGGGCGCGCATGATTCTTCAAGTACGTGAGGTGCTCGGCCCTTCCGGGTGCAAGTTTGCCCTCGTTGCCCCAAGGGCGGAGGCGCATATCCACACGGTAGAGGAAACCTTCCTCCGTTGGCCGGTTCAACGCGTCGATGAGTTTCTGGCCAACGCGCTGCTGGCGCTCATCCCCGGTGCCGGTCAGAAACAAGAGATCAATGTCCGAGCTGTAGTTCAGCTCGCGGCCTCCCAGCTTACCGAGCGCGAGCACCGCGAGGCCGCCGGATTTGAGTCCCAGCTCCGCCGTCACAATATCCAGAGCCGCCTGGATGAGGCCATTGGCCAATTGCGAAAGCTGCGAGGTGATGAACAGAAATCCGCTCAATCCAAACAGGTCACTCGCACCGAGACGAAGCAGCTCGCCTTTTTGAAAGCTGCGCAGGCGGTTGAGCTTTTCCTCATAACTGGAAGCGGCTTCCGCGGCATCCATTGCCTCTTTATAGAACTGTAGCTGGTTTTTCGACTGGGTCAACCGCAGGCGATCGCTTAACTGCTCGAAGCCCTGCGGATGGCGCAATAGAATCTCCGTCAGATACTCGCTGCCAGCGAACAGGAGGATGAGCACTTCCAGTGTACGCGGTTCGGCAGCCAGTATGCGGTATAATTCGGCAGGGGAGTGATGCGCGTGCACGAAACGTTCGAAGCTCACCAGCGCACGGTCAGGATGAGCACCTTCACCGAGCTCGTGCATCAGTGTGGGTAGCAAGGGCTGGAGCAGCAGCGCCTGTTCTTTGGTCGCTGCCAGGCGACGGAGACAGTCTACTGCTGCTGGCGCGTCGCTGAATCCGATGGGGGTCAAAATAGTGATGAGATCATCGGACGCAAACACTTGCGGCCCGAGCAGAAGAGCCTTGAGCTTGTCTTGATCTGGTGAGATCATGCGGTCGTGAGCGAGGGCAACGATAGATCTCGATGGTTTCCAAGTTGCGAGTCATGCTAGAAGCACTTTTTCAGCAGCAGCACCGCAAATCGCCCCAGCCAAATGAAAAATACAGCTCCGGCAAACGCAATATAACTTTGTGTCATGGATTTGCAAAGATATTTTCGGAGAACAATGGCAGCCTGCCAGCTCATGATAGCAGAGGCAAGGAATATAAGGCAACGACTGTCAATGAGGAATCCATTTTCGCCCTTGACCTTCTGATTTTTTCGATTATATTGCTTGACTAACAGACACGGGTAATCCCAACTCCATATCTTGGTTGGGATAGGAAGCCGGTGAGAATCCGGCGCTGCCCCGCAACTGTAAGCAGCTACGAAAGTCACAGAAAGCCACTGTCTCGAAGCTTAGGGATGGGAAGGCGTGACGAGTAGGTTGGAAGCTGTTAGCCAGGAGACCTGCCTGTGGAATACTTCGAGGGAAGAGCCAAGTTTCTGACTTGGAAGCTATCCCATTACCCAGTATTGGCTTGATATTTCTTGAAGAATCGCCGTTTTTTAGGGTACTGAGATAGCCTCATATGCGAAATTAAACCCCAACTTCCTTTCCTCGGAGGTTGGGGTTTTTGTTTTCTAACCCCTTCTCTCCATTCCACGACTGTATCCCTGTCTGATTCATGCTTTAAAACTTCCCGGGTATGCCAAAGCAAATGCGACTATTCCAAGCCGCCGTGGTCTTCCTTTATTTACTCTGCGCTCTTGAGCCCGCGGCCTCGCAGTCAACGGTTAAAATCGAGGGCTACGTCTTTTCCTCCAGCGGCGAGCCTTTGTCGGGAGCCAACGTATTGGTGCTGAACTCCGGCATCGGAGCAGCCACAGATGGCAGCGGTCATTTCGAGATCGAAAACCTATTTGCCGGGGAATACGTATTGCAAGCCAGTTTTGTGGGCTACCAACAGCAAATTCGCAAAGGTGTGGTTGTACAAAAAGATTTTGCCACCACCGTCACTTTCAAGCTCCAGCCGAAAACCATCACCTTTGATGGCGTTGTTGTCGAGGCTCCATCCGGCCGGAAACCCACCAGCGAGTTCCAGGAAAAAATCGCCGCGTCTCAAATTCAAAAAAGCGGGGCACGTACCGTTGGCGAGTTGCTGATCACGCTCTCCGGCATAGACATCATCGATGAAGCGGGAGGCGGCGGACGTAAGAGAATTTCCATTCGCGGCAGCAACACCAATCAAGTACTGGTGCTGTTGGATGGCGTGCCGTTAAACGACCCGCTGGCCGGCGAGGTGGATTTAAATCAAGTACCCCTAGCCGGTGTGGAGGAAATCAGAGTGTCGAAAGGCGGAAACAGCAGCCTATACGGCAACGGCGCCTTGGGCGGAGTGGTGGAAATTATTTCAAAGAAAACTCCGCTGGATGAAATCCGCTTGAACGGACAGTTTGGCGACTATGGCGCTTTGGGCGTCCACCCTTCCGTTGCAGGAAATTTGGGCAACTTGAATTGCTTTTTCAGTTTTGAAGGCATTAAAGAGGACGGCGACTACCCCTACACTTACGAAAGGCCCGATGGTACCACGGTCCGGGAAGCCCGCTTGAACGCCGATTTCTCCTCGCGAAACTATTTTGGCAAGCTCAGCCTTGATTTCGCGCATCATTCATTTCAAACACAAGCTCACTTCTATCACTCGAATCGCGGGTTGCCTGGACTGGTCTTTGCGTGGACGCCGTTTGCCGATGCTGAGTCAAATCGTCGGATTTTGCTTGGCCGCTATACTTTCCAGAAAAACCCCTGGCGCAGCCAATTGCTCGTTTCGCAACATTTCAATGAGACCGAGTTTCAAAATGCTCCGCCCGCGGATGCGCCGTTGCGGTTTCGAACCGTTCCGCCGTATCACACCAGATACAAGATTCTTTCCCATCGTGGGGTATTCGAAGGCACTTATCAATTCGGCAACCGGCAATCGTTTTTTTTACAGACCTCTCTTCAACTGGATGATTTCAAAGACGAGGATTTGCTTTCTGGGTTTTCCGGATCGATTCGACAAACCGAAAATCTAACTTACGGCCTGGCTTTGAGAAACGAGTGGCAATTGCCAAAACCGGCGTTCTTGTCTAATCTTCTCTTAACCCCGGCTTTACGTTTTGATTTCATTTCTTTCAAGAACAACGAGCTGATGCGAAAAGACCGTCAAGTCAGTCCAAGGCTCGGCCTGCTGATTTCCCGAAACTATGGCTGGCTTTTGAGCTTCCGGGCAAATTGGGGCCGGTCGTTTCGAGTTCCCACGTTTGCCGACCTCTTTTTCCAGGATTTTCGAGTACGGGGAAACGCCAATCTTTTACCGGAAGAGAGCCGTGATGCGGATGCCGGGCTGCAATTTGGATTTCCCTGGGTTGGCTGGCTCGAGCTCTCCGGGAGCTATTTTCAACATAGAATTGAAAACCTCATCATCTGGGAGCAGGGTTCTTTTGCCACCTGGCAGCCTTTCAATACCGATGCGCTTTTGCAAGGCTGGGAGGTTGGCGGTTCGTGGGAGACCTGGGAGAATCGAATCAAGCTGAACGCAAGTCATGTTATCCTGCATGCCGTGGATAAAAGCGGCCGCCGCACCACCGATGGCAAAATGCTAACCTATCGACCCGAACATTCCACAAAGGCCGGCATGGAAATGAGTTTCAAGAGAATCGCATTGAGCTATCACAAACGCATTGTGGGGAGCCGTTTTGTCACGCCCTCGAACACGGTGAGTATGCCGGCGTATGACGTGGATGATGCGACCCTGCTGTTCAAACAGGAGTTTCACAAATTCAAAGTGAATTTCAAGGCATCCGTTTTCAATCTTTTTGATGAAGCCTACGAGGTCGTTGAACGGGCGCCGCTGCCGGGTCGATACTGGCGAGCAGAGTTGGAAGTCATTTATTAAACAAACATCATTTCAGGTTCCGATACCATATGTCAGCCCAATATTCCAATCGCATTGTTTGCTTGACGGAAGAGACAACCGAAACGCTGTACCTGCTCGGCGAAGAAGAAAGAAACGCCTGACGGAGTATCTTTCATGCAACTCTCAATCATCTCAACCAGTCAAAGGAGGACGTCATGAGAAAGGCTACACTCGGTGCGATGGCCTTAACGCTGCTCATCGGAATTCACTTCGCGAGTGCCCAGAACACATCGAGAACGATTTACATCTTGAACGGATTGGGGCGAACGTTGTCAAAAATGGATCTGGAAACTTTGCAAATCACGAATGACATCGTGGTCGTTGGTGATGTTCCAAGTCGGGTTCATGCCCGCGGCGATAAGATTTACGTGGTCAATTCCACCCCGCCAAGCATTACAATCATTGATGGCCGTACCGATGCGGTGCTCAAGACGATTGCATTGTCCGAGGGCAGCAATCCCTGGGACATGGCCTTTGTAGGCGCCGATAAAGTGTACGTGACGAATTGGCTGGCGAATAGCGTGACGGTCGTTGACCTAACCACCGGCAATGAATTGAACACGATCCAGGTTGGCGAAGGTCCCGAAGGCATCCTGGTGATCAACAACACCGCCTATGTGACCAATACCGGCGGCTACCCGGATTATAGCCCGTCTACCGTTTCGGTCATCGATATCCGCACCGACCAGATAACCAAAACCCTTGACGTGCCGATGAATCCTCAGGATGTGGCCCTCGCTCCGGATGGCAACATCCACGTGGTCTGCACCGGCAACTTCGCAGGAGTGAGCGGCAGAGTCGCGGTGATAAACCCGTTCGGTGATTTTGATTTTACTCCACTGGTCGTGGATACGGTGGAAATCGGCGGCTTACCCGGAGACCTCGTGATCACTACTGAGGGCTTGGCCTACCTATCGGATTTTGGCGATGGCAATCACGGCTTTCTCTACTCTTATGATGCATATACGCTGGAGGTCTTGAACAACGCTTCAAACCCCATTTTAGTTGGGAACGGAGCGACGGGTCTACTCTTTGATGCCCCTGCCAACGCGCTGTACGTCAACAATTTTTCCGACGATGCGGTGCAGCTTTTGAGTAGCGGCAGCGGCGCGGTCTTGAATACCTTTGGTTTTGGTGATGGAGCGCAGCATATGACCATTCTCGAACCTATTGCTGCATCCGACCCCTGGGTCGATGCGGTGGTTTCCTTCACTCCCGGGCCGGGTGCCGGCTCCGGTCAAAACTTTTTCCCGAACAATATATTGGGCCCGCCTGATCCGGACCCCACGCTCACCCCTTCCAACTCCAGCGCCAAGCCACAAGAACTTTTATCTTTGGGAACTGGCGGAGAAATCATGTTGGAATTCACGGACAATTACATAATAGATGGCCAGGGCGTGGATTTTACCGTTTTCGAAAATCCTTTCTATATTGGCGGAGATACCAGCCAACCCTTTATTGAAGCGGCGTTCGTCGCCGTGAGCATGGATGGTCAGCATTGGGTTGAGTTTCCGTGGGATACGACGACCTTCGAAGGGTTCGCCGGCGTGACTCCGACCAAAGACAATCAAAACCCGACCGACCCGAAGGTCTCTGGCGGCAATTCCTTCGACCTGGCGCAGGTCGGGCTGCCGTTCGCAAAATTCGTAAAACTCACCGACCTCGGCAATCTGAAAAAAGAGGGCTCATTCAATAGCGATTTTGACCTGGACGCGGTTGTGGCTGTCAATAACGTGCCGGGACAGCCCACTTCTGTGGCAGAGCATCCCGGTACTCAACCGAACAGCTTTACTCTTTTCCAGAACTATCCAAATCCCTTTAACCCGACCACGACCATCGAATTCAGCGTAGCTGCCAAATCCCGTATACAAATCCAAATATTCAACCTCCAAGGACAGATGGTTCGAGAGCTGGTGGATCAGGAGTACGTAGCCGGGAAATACGCGATGCAATGGGATGGGAGAGATGCGGAGGCGCGGAACGTGGCCAGCGGGATTTATTTGTATGAAATGAAGGCCGGGAAAACTCGTTGGGCCAGACAACTCACCTTGCTGCGATAGCCTAAAAAACAAAAAGCCCGATGGGCGAACCATCGGGCTTATCCATCTCACGATCACGATCAGATATCGAAGTACAGCATGAATTCGTACGGATGGGGGCGCAGCCGCAGGGCATCCACCTCTTTGGCGCGCTTGTAGGCAATCCAGGTTTCGATCACGTCGGGTGTGAAGACGCCGCCTTTCAACAGAAACTCATGATCCGCTTCCAGGGCGTCGAGAGCCGCCTCGAGAGACGCCGGCGTGGAGGGGACCTCTGCCAGTTCTTCAGGCGACAGCTCGTAGATGTCTTTGTCCAATGGACCACCGGGATTCAGCTTGTTCTGCACACCATCCAGGCCGGCGAGCAGCATGGCACTGAAGGCCAGGTACGGATTGCAGGCTGGATCCGGACATCTGAACTCAATGCGCTTGGCTTTAGGGCTCTGGGAGTACATCGGAATCCGGCAGGCAGCACTTCTGTTGCGCTGTGAATACGCGAGATTGACCGGCGCCTCGTAGCCCGGCACCAAACGCTTGAACGAATTGGTGGTCGGGTTGGTAAGCGCAATCAGCGCCGGGGCATGCTTGAGCAACCCGCCGATGTAATGCAACGCCATTTCACTGAGGCCGGCGTAGCCGTCGCCGGCAAACAGCGGCTTGTTGCCCTTCCACAAGCTTTGATGCGTGTGCATTCCCGAACCGTTGTCCTGGAAGAGCGGTTTGGGCATGAAGGTCACGGTCTTGCCGTATTTCCTCGCGGTGTTTTTGATGATGTATTTGTACAAAAGCACGTTGTCGGCCATACGTACCAGCGGGCCGAACTTCATGTCGATCTCCGCCTGCCCGCCGGTGGCCACTTCATGATGATGTGCTTCAACCTCGATGCCGCAGGCCTCCATGGTGAGCACCATCTCGCTGCGCATGTTATGGAAAACGTCGTGTGGCGGCACCGGGAAATAACCTTCCTTATAACGCGGTTTGTAACCGAGGTTTGGATTTTCCATCCTGCCGGAATTCCAGTTACCTTCAATTGAATCAAGGAAGTAGTAGCCGCTATTTGGGGTCTGGTCAAACCTCACGTCATCCAGAATGAAAAACTCCGCCTCCGGGCCAAAATAGGCGATATCAGCGATACCGGTCGACTTTAGATAAGCTTCCGCTTTTTGGGCAATGCTACGGGGACAGCGACTGTACTTTTGCCTGGTAATCGGGTCCGCCACGTCGCACACCAGGCTTACAGTCGTTGGCGATAAAAACGGATCGATGATTGCCGTCGTGGGGTCTGGAATGACGAGCATATCGCTTTCGTTGATCGCCTGCCAGCCGCGAATGCTCGAGCCATCGAATCCGAAGCCTTCCTCAAAGCTCGCCTCTGTTAATGCTGAAATAGGCGTGGAGAAGTGTTGCCAAAGCCCGGGAAAATCCATGAACTTCAAATCAAGAATCTTGGCGCCGCCTTCTTTGGCCAGTTTCAACACGTCCAGGGGTGTTTTTGTCATATAAGGTCTCCTCTCTTTTGATTTACGATTGGCCACTTCCGTTGAAAGCGACGGTGGTCGTATTCATATGGCGTCAGGAGGCTTTCCAGCCTTCGGTTGGTAAATACTTGAGGGAAATCACAGTGTCTTCTTTGGGGCTCGACAACACCACGTGCGTGCGTGTGTTGACGACGCCTGTCCATAATTGAATCTGCGCCAGCAGCTTCTCGAGCGTTTCGGTCGAATGCGTTTTCACCTTCAACAGGTGCGAGCCTTCGCCGGTGATGGCGTGACATTCAAGAATTTCCGCGTGGGCCGAAGCCCGCTCGATGACTTTGGAATAATGCGAAGGCGAATCGCACGTCAGAAAGATGAAAGCGGTCAAGCCGTAGCCCACCCTGCGGCCGTCCAGCACGGCGTGGTAGCCGCGAATTACGCCACGCTCTTCCAGCTTTCGCAAGCGCTCGCTCACCGCCGGAATGGAGAGCTTGACTTGCTCGGCCAGCTCGTTGCGCTTGGTGCGGCCGTGCTTTTGCAGGGTTTGCAAGATTTGAAGATCGATCGAATCCAATTTGTCATGCATATTCCCACCGTGCCACGAGGCGATTTCACCGTTTACACTTCAGCTTTTTCCGAAAGCCCTTCAACGCATTACGTCTCACGTCTTACGGAATTCAACCGCAAACTACGTCGACCTGTTGATTTGCCACTCTCAATGCACAAATTTCGGCGATTGCAGCAGCGTTGTTACCATGGCAAACAAGGCGTGGGCGTCGCTGGATTTTTCTATGATGGCGTCCGCAGCCCACGAGCGAAAGCTTTGCTTATAACTGTAGTCGTCCGTGTTCGCCACAATCGGTATGCGCTTTTGACACGCCGCAAAGCTTTCAATTAAATCCATTCCCGGCATATCCGGGAGTGAAATCCCGGATACGACCAGATCAATTTTTTCACGTGCGAATAATTCCAGCGCCTCACGGCCGGATTGGGTATACATCACGCGGAAGCCCTGCGCTTCCAGCTCGGATTTGCAGCTCAACGCCAAATTCAAATCTTCTTCCACCAACAACACCGTACGTGCTGCAAAATCCGATTCACCGTCCATGATCGCGCTCCTGGAATGATTCACTTGCCGTAACGTTTCAACCCAATAAGCCGCGGCTCGCGCGCGGCATTGCGCCTTCGCACGGTGCGCTTAGGGTTCGAAAAAGATGTTGCCAATCTATAAAATAATTCTGAAAAGTCAAGAAAATTTTTAAATAATTTAAAGAAAAATCTTACAAACTTTATAATTTTAATAAAATCCACGCCAGCCTTTGAGACCACCTACACCTAAAAGCCCCTTAGAGCCTATCCGGAAACCTCATTCTGTCATGCAGAAGGCATCTTGGTAGATTCGGCACCTAGGCCTGAAATCGGCACTGTGCCCGAGTCAACCAAGATCCCTGCGGGATGACATTTCAGGGT
>JBOHQX010000153.1:0-22618 GCA_050732395.1 bacterium | reverse complement strand
TTCGAACCACCCGTTGGGTGGCTTTAGGCGCATGTTCGACGCAAGTAAAACCCGCTATTTTAAAGGCTTTTTCGTTGCGGTTCTCTTTTCGTTGCAAAATTAAGGTACTACGCTTTTATTTTCTCCTCGTTGACGCCCTTACGGTCGTATCGACGTCACCGGCCCTCAGCTCTTTTCTTCAGCTCATAGAGCTTGGTGAGCGCCTCCATTGGCGTCATGGCATTCATGTCGAGATGTAGCAGCTCATCAAGAATCACCTGGGGTAAATCGGTTGACGGTTCAAAAGCCCTTTCAGACCTTTCAGAGCGGGGCGCCACCTGATACTCCGCTCTCGGTTCGGCAATCAGCGCATACGACGTCGTCGCCTGTTCATAATGTATCATCCGGCGGGGCCCATGCAACGGCCTTTCGAGATTGGAGATTTCGTATTGTGCCAGGATTTCCGTCGCGCGCTCAACGACCGGTCGGGGCAGCCCGGCCATCTTCGCGACTTGCACGCCACAGCTTCTCGTCGCTTTGCCCGGAACGATCTCCCGCAAGAATCTGATCGCGTCTCCTTCTTCAGCAATTGTCGTGTGGAAGTTTTTCACCCGCGGGAGCATGGCTTCGAGATCCGTCAATTCATGATAGTGCGTGGCGAAGATGGTCTTCGCTCGCAGTCTTGATTGGTTGTGCAGATATTCGATAACGGCGCGGGAAATGGAGAGCCCATCGCACGTGCTCGTGCCGCGGCCGATTTCGTCGACTCGTGCTCTTTCAGCTCCAGCGTGAAGAAACGTTCCCCGTGCACGATCGTTTGTTTGCGGATGTATTCAGGAGGAACCAAGTGCAGATTCGGCTTGGTCACCTCGAGGTAGTAGCCAAACACTTTATTGTAGCTCACCTTGAGCGACCGGATGCCGGTTCGCGCGCGTTCGCGCGCTTCCAAATCCGCTAAGTATCTCTTGCCGTCTTTCAAAACAGAGCGCAGCTGGTCCAATTCTTTCGCGTAACCTTCCTTCAAGCAGCGCCGGCTCGACGACCGTGCCGGGCGTGACGATGCGGGTCACCTCTCGCTTGATGAGTGTCTTTCCTGGCGGCGACAGTTGTTCGCAGATCGCCAC
This sequence comes from bacterium, assembly GCA_050732395.1. Classification (GTDB taxonomy): domain Bacteria; phylum Zhuqueibacterota; class Zhuqueibacteria; order Zhuqueibacterales; family Zhuqueibacteraceae; genus JBIOXB01. The sequence goes on along the minus strand of JBOHQX010000153.1, from coordinate 21,515 downwards.
CTTGTAGCCTTGGCGGACGAGCTTGCCCAAGTGGTAGTGGAGCGCATGCACCGGAATGCCCGCTAACGGAACGCGGAGGTTTTTGCCCAACTGCTTCGTCGTCAAAGTGACGCTCAGCGCACGGGAAAGAGTGAGGGCGTCATCATCGAACGTCTCGAAGAAGTCCCCGACTTGAAAGAGCACCAGCATGTCCGGATAACGCCGTTTGATCCCCAGATATTGTCGCCGGAGCGGCGGTGTCATGTGAAGATCTCCTGCAAAATGCACTTGATGGAGTTGAGTGCATGGTACATGCGCTCGATCTCTTCGATACCTAGCACCGTCGTCACCGCGCCAATCTCGTGAAACGACCCGGACAAAAACGGCTGCGGAAACTGGCGCGCCCGGCGCTCATCCCGTTCATCCGAAAGCACCAGAAACGGTTTGGACCGCTGCAGATCATAAGCATGTTTGAGCTTGGCAAGCGCCTGTTCGATTTTTCCCTTCACCTGGACCTCGAATACGTGGCTTAAGCGCGGCGATAACTCGCTCTCTTTCCAAACCATAAAAATACCGGATACGCTCCGAGATTTTTAAAAGAACTATGGAACCATACGGATCAAAAAAAGATAAGGTAAACGGATTGAACGGAATGTATTCCTGGCAAACCAGTTCTTGAAATTCTCATTATCCGCTCAATCCGCCTACGAGAGCCAATAGCTGAATTATACAGAATTATTATCAATACTAAACATATTTTTCAACAAAATCAGTAACGAAAATACGTCTTTCGAGAGATGATACCGCCTTTATTTGCGCTTGTAGCGATGTGGATTTACACGTGGTTGTTCCATCCGCTGATCTCCTGCCACCTCAGAGAAGGCGTTGAAAGCTTTTCTCACGTACCATTTATATCCCTTTCGATTTCGCGGCGAAAAACTCGAAAGGCGCTTGCTGCTTTAAGCAGGCCGTTCATTGCCGCAGTAGACAACATAGCGCGGCGTAGCCGCAACAAAAAAAACTCACGCAGAGCCTCGCAAAGATTCGCACAGACTTCCGGCTGGCAGAGTCGCAACCAAAAACTTTGCTAAAAATGCAAAGTTTTACAAGTTTGTATTCTAGAGGCTAGACTGATCCGCCTGACGCTAGCAGCCTCCAACTCGGCAACCAGGAATAAATTGCCCTTGATGCCGACCATTGCCTTTTGATTGACTGTTTCCATTATATAGTCGTTTGGCGACGAGCAAAATTGACACCGTGGAAGTTGGTTTATGGCGGATCGAAAGGGAAGGAGGAGGTGCAGAAGGTGCCCAACCAACCTGACGAGAGCTCAGATCAGCGCTATGTCACAGCCGCTTGATATGGGACTGCTTTGAATGACTGGTGCAAGGGAGTGGTCACAATTCGGTCACACTGGAGAAAATGGCTGCTTGAATCGGAGGGAAGTGAAGGTTGGAGAAAGCATTGATTCTGAAAGATGTGCCGGGGGCGGGACTCGAACCCACACAGAATTGCTCCCGCTGGATTTTGAGTCCTTTCCGCGAAACCTTGACAATCTCACTCAATACAACGCAGTCCAAGTAAGGCCATAAGCTTTCGATGGTTAGGGCATGCGTGCGCATTGGTGTGTTTGCGTGGATTTGCATGAAGATACTGCTTTTTGTTTGTGGAGTAGTCACAGGATGGTCACACGGAACCAATCGGAAGGCTGTTTTTTACCAGATAAGGTTTTCGGTTCGCCACAAGAAGGTCCAACCAAATCTCGCTCCCAAAGCACTGATCATTAGCAACAGCTTCGATGGATAGCGTGCCTGCGTAAGCCCGGCTCCCACTTGACTTTTTCTAAGATCGGGATATATTTATTGTCACGCGGGGATGATCTGACACGCGCGCCCTCTCACCAGGATTCCGCCTTTCTCAATCAAGCTTTCTTCACGCATTCATGCTCGGTGACACGAGTTACAGTCGTCACTTGCCACGCTTGGCGCTGAACATTTTGGCTGCCCTGATCCAGATCGGATCGTCTCACGTTCAGGCCCAAAGTCGGTCATTCAGACTCGTGCATCTTGGAGTTAAGAATGGCAAGCGCGAGTTTGTATTTCTGTATCCTGCGCCGATGATTTGTTTTAAGGATTTACATGAATTTCCGTTTAATGCGGTCTGCCCGGATATTCGTTCGGTATCTCGAAAAATTTCTTCGCACGTGCAGGGCGTAAACGCAGTGTCCTATTGGCGAACGATCTGGTTGGGTATCCCAATCTTGCCGATAAATGCGGAAATTTCGATATCGGAATAAGGTACTGCTTTAAGCATGCGAGCGACGAACTTCCTCCCGTGCAGCCATGATGTCTTGCTCGAATTCTTCCTTTGAGAATTCGAGATTCTTTGCTTGCACCTGATCCATCACTGCAAAGAGAGCACAGCGTGCTAAATCTTCCACGCGCAAGCATTGGCCGGGAGGATTTTACACTAATGCAAAGTCACTCTGCGCCTCGGACTAAACTATTGTAATATATCCACAATTTTCTTATATATTCACTTTGAATAACCCCGACCGCATGGTTAGAGTTTTGCTTGAAAGCACGGCAATGGACGCATGCCCACTGTTTGATGCCGCATTAATTTTTTGCAATTGGAGCCAATCTGTATTCGTTCAATGATTCCGTGGATTCCACTTATACCACGCGACTGCAAAAAGGCGGCGCACTTCTGCTGGAAATGCGCCAATTAACCAAGCTGTGGTCTGATGCACCCGATGTAGCAGAACAACTGGTGGCGCAAAATCCCCTGGCATTGCCCAGCCGGGCTAGAGCCAAGGATGTCATTATTCGTGCGTTTGTGCCCCGCTTCGTTAGGAGTGACCCTCCCAATCTTTGGAAAGCCTTGTCGATCTTTGAGGCGCAAAGTGCCGGTATAGAAATTATTCGCCCCATACACTATCTCGCCGCCGCTCGGGCGGAGCCTCTCATCGCCGATTTTGTTCGCGAGTTTCTTATCCCGCGACAACAGAGAGGAATATTGGAGATCACAGCAGCGCAGGCGATGGGTTTTATAAAAGAGAGCCCCGTTGAAAAATTTGGCGGCTTGCGCTGGAGTGGATCTGTTCAAATCAAAGTTGCGCAAGGATTGCTCGCTGCGCTGCGTGATTTCGGCATACTTCAAGGTAGTGTGAAAAAGCGATTGGCACCTTTTTATCTGCCAACGACAGCTTTCTGCTTTATTGCTTTTGTTCTTCACCTAAGACAACCATCCGGCGATCGTCTGCTCGCCGACCCGGCATGGCAATTGTTTTTTCTGTCACCGGCGCTGGTTGAGCGTATGTTTTTCGAAGCGCATCAAGAAAGGTTGTTAGAATATCACGCCGCGGGGCGCGTCATTCGCATCGAGTTCCCGGCCCAAACCATGGACGAATACGCCTATGCTCTCACTCAAAGACCGGCTTGAGCTGCTCCAAAACGACCTGTTGGCGCAACCGCCGAGGATCAGTGTCTATCACGACCTGCCTTTCGCGATACTGCGCTATGATCCGAAAGAAGAGTGGGAATTGCGCCGCGAAGCGCGGCTTTTAGCCACCAAGCTCGCCAACAGTGGCAAACAAGTCCATACCATCTCGCTGGCTGAGCTGCTGTGGGAGGCAATTGCGTCAACCGAAGGCGTGGACGCGATTGTTACCCTCGAGCGGCAACGCGGATTCGAGGCGGCACAGATGCAGATCACGACGTATCTTTCCGACAAAGACTGGAGCCCGTTACCGGATCTTCTGGCAGAGCGCCTGCGTTCGCTCGATCCCGCAAAGGACATTGCTTTCATTTTGAGGACCGCAGCTATGACGCCGGCCATCTATCACATGTCTAAACTGTTGGATGAAATGCAAGGCCGGACTCGTGTCACCACCATTCTGTTCTATCCTGGAACGCTGGATGGTCTGACCGGTCTGCAATTCATGGACCTGCAAGATCGCGAAGCCACAGGAAATTATCGCGTCAAAATCTATGGGTGAGCCAAACTTATGAATACGATCGATGCCAACTTGCTGCAAGAAGCCGTCCAAAGACTGGTGCAAGAATTTGCGCCGGAAAGGATCATTCTTTTCGGCTCGCACGCCTGGGGAACGCCAAATGCTGGGAGCGACGTGGATTTACTTGTGATTGTTCCTTTCGCTGATCTCCCGCCAACAAGACGAGCAACCAGGGCATATCGGTGTTTGCGCGGACTCAAAATTCCCACGGAGATCATTGTCAGTACTAAAGACGAAATTGCAAGGTATCAGTCCGTGCACTCTTCGCTTAGTCGTAAAATTTTGAGTGAAGGAAAGGTGATCTATGGCTGACCCCAAAAATGAACTGGTGAAGTCGTGGCTGACAAAAGCACGAAACGATCTAGGCTCGGCCCGGCGGCTTGCCAGCGATCCCGATCCGTACCTCGATACTGCGATCTATCATTGCCAGCAAGCCGCAGAGAAGGCGTTCAAGGCCTTTCTTGTGTACCATGACATCGAATTCGAGAAAAAACACAACCTGCCAATGCTTGTCGACCTCTGCTCCAATATCGATTCCAATTTCCAAGGCTTTCAGAATGCAGCTACAATCCTGACGCCATACGCAACAGTATTCCGATATCCCGGCGAGTTCTTTGAGCCCGAGCCCGATCAGCAGCAAGTAGATGAAGCGTTGAAGCTGGCTGAGGAGATTCTGGAATTCGTCTCCAATCAGCTACCTAAGGATAGCCGTCCATGAAAATCATCAGCGATTTACTTGCCCGCGATCTTTCCCAGCGCATCGAGGAAATCATTCAAGTCGACCAGACCGACGAGCAGTCTGTCTACACCGAAATTACCGAGTACGTTGCGACCAACCGCATCAAAGATCAGTACCGCCAACTGCTGCGCGCCATCGCCGAGGCGCCCACCGATCCGCACGAAGGCGTCGGCGTGTGGATTTCCGGCTTCTTCGGTTCCGGAAAGTCCTCCTTTGCGAAGAATCTGGGTTATGTGCTGGCCAACCGGGAAGTGTTGGGACAACACGCCAGCGAGTTGTTCAAGGCTCAGCTCGATGACCACCAGATCGGCGCATTAGTCGAATCCATCAACGCCAGAATTCCCACGGAAGTGGTGATGTTCGACGTCTCCAAAGATCGCGCCGTGCGCCGTGCCACTGAGCGCATTGCTGAGATCATGTACACTGTGCTCTTGCGTGAGCTGGATTACGCCGAAGACTACGACGTCGCCGAGTTGGAAATCGAGTTGGAAAAAGAGGGCCGTTTGGATGAGTTTATACGGCGCTGCCATGAGCTTCACGGCCTTGAATGGCGCATGGTGCGCAAGGGCGCACAGAAGATCGCAAGAGCCAGCGCAGTGCTGCACGTGCTGGATCCAGCCACCTACTCCACTTCCGACTCCTGGGCGCTTTCGCTACGTGACAAAAGTGCGGACCTCACGGTGAGCAGATTCGTCGAGCGCGCTTTCGAGCTTTGTGCACGGCGCCGGCCTGGCAAAGGTTTGGTTTTTATCATCGACGAAGTGGGGCAATACGTCGCTCGCAGTGCGGACAAAATTGAAGACCTGCGCGCGGTGGTCGAGCAGTTTGGCAAAGTTAGCAAGAATCTCTTAAAGGCCAGAAAAACAGTGGCGCCGGTATGGATCATTGTCACCTCGCAAGAAAAGCTCGACGAGGTGGTGGCCGCGCTGGATTCCAGGCGCGTTGAGCTGGCCAAATTGCAGGATCGCTTCCGGCAACGTATCGATCTTTCGCCCGCGGACATTCGTGAAGTCGCCACCAAACGCGTGCTGGCCAAAAAAGATGAGGCGGTGCCCATTCTCCGTAGACTTTTTGCTGAATCCCAGGGTCAGCTCAATATGGCGTGCCGGCTGGAACGCACCAGCCGTCGCAGCGAAATCACCGAAACTGATTTTATTCAGTTCTACCCTTACCTGCCTCATTTCATCGAGCTTTCCATTGACATCATGTCCGGCATTCGCTTGGAGCCGGGCGCGTTGCGCCATCTTGGCGGCAGTAATCGCACGATCATTAAGCAAGCTCACGAGATGTTGATTTCGGAAAGGACGGCGCTGGCGGGAAAGCCGGTCGGCACCCTGGTTACTTTGGACAAAATCTTCGAACTGGTCGAGGGCAACCTCTCCACGGAAAGGCAAAGAGACCTTGACGAGATTTCACAACGCCTCGACTCTAATGATCGAGGACTGGCCACACGCGTCGCAAAGGTCGTTTGCCTCCTGGAGTTCGTCCGCGACTTACCGCGCACCGAAGCCAATATTGCCGCCTGTCTGGTTGACACTGTTGGAAAGCCGGCGCCGGTTACGGAAGTTCAACAAGCTCTCCAAAAGCTGCATGCGGCCCAATTCCTCAAGAATACTGAAGACGGTTGGAAATTGCAAACCGCCCAGGAAAAGAATTGGGAAACCGAAAAACGCGCTTTGGAGCCTCGTCCCAGAGATCGTCACGAAATTGTGCGCGAAACTCTAAAAGAAATCTTCAACGATTCTAAACTGCGAACCTATCGTTACGGCGATCTGCGCAGCTTCGCGGTCGGCGTCACTGTTGACGGGGTTCGCATCAGCGACGAGGGCAGTGTGCCGCTCTCGCTAGCCATCGCCGAAACCGAGGACGGCTTTCAGGAAAAACTGGAAGCGACCCGCATCGAAAGCCGGCAAGAGGCACACAAGAATGACATCTACTGGGTGTTTGCGCTGACAGCGAAAATCGATGATTCGGTCGGCGATTTATATGCCTCGCGTCAAATGGTGGCCAAGTACAATCAACTGCAGAACCAAAACCGCATCACCAAAGAAGAAGCCCCCTGTCTTGCCGACGAGAAAAACGAAGTCATCAAGTTGCAGGGACGTTTGCGGGAAAAACTGGTTGCCGCCATCGAAAAAGGACAGGGGATTTTTCAAGGCGTTCCAAAAGACGCTGCCGCTTTAGGCAGGAACTTCAGCGAAGTCTTCAAGAAACTCTTCGATCATGCCGTGCCCTCACTCTATCCTAAACTCGAGATGGGCAGCCGGCCTCTCAAGGGAACGGAAGCGGAGGAAATTCTCAAGGCCGCCAATCTCAACGCGCTTTCACAGGTCTTTTACGATGGCGAGCAGGGGTTGCATCTCGTAGCCAAGGAAGGCTCGAAGTTCGTCCCCAATCCCTCGGCAGAAATCGCCAAAGAGATTTTGGATTTCCTAAAGCGCGAGCACGCCTATGGCAACAGAGTGACTGGCAAAAACCTGGAAGAGCATTTTCAGGGCATCGGCTATGGTTGGGATCGCGACGTATTGCGGGTGGTGCTCGCAGTTCTGTTGCGCGCCGGCGTCATTGAGGTCACGCATCAAGGCCGGCGTTATCGTAATCATCAAGATCCCCAGTGTCGTGTGCCCTTCACCAATATTCCGGCGTTCAGAGCCGCCTCGTTTGCTCCGCGGGAAGCTATCGACCTCAAGACGCTTACGACTGCGGTACGGCATTTTGAAGAGCTGACCGGAGAAGAAGTGGATGTGGAAGAGAGCGCAATCGCTGCTGCCTTCCAAAAACTTGCCGATGCCGAGCTGCGCGCACTTTTGCCGGTTGCGGCAGTTGCGCGTGCTCACGTTTTGCCGGTGCAGGAATCCCTTGAATCCTATCAACAAACGTTGAATGGCATCCTGACGGCTGCCTCTGACGACTGCGTTCGAATATTAGCCGGTGAAGGTAAATCATTCAAGGAAGCGCGCGATCGCGTGCAGCGCATCCGCCAGGCAGTGACGGATTCTGGGTTTGAAGTGATGCAGCAAGCTCGAACCGCGATCAATCAACTTTGGCCCCTCCTGGCATCGCGCGGCCCAAATGGTGAATTGCAGCAAAAGGCAGAACAACTTAAAGCCTTCACCACTTCCGAAACTTTCTTTGAACGACTCGACCAAATTAAAAAACTCTCTCACGAGCTGATCTCGACTTATCATTTGGCATACTCCAAGCTGCACGCCGAACGCTCCAAAGCATTCGGAGAGGCGATTGAAGATCTAAAAGGTCGCGCGGAATGGAATCAATTAGACGAAAACATGCGCGAGCCTGTGTTGTCGCCATTGCTCTCGCGCGCGTGTGAGCCGCTTGATCTTCCGGCTGGCACAGCGCAATGCCGGCATTGCCAGGCCTCCATAGGCCAGATTGAGTCGGATCTGGCCGCTTTGCCCAGCCTAAAATCACAGGTACAGGCCCGCCTCCAGGAACTCACTGCGCCCGCAACGGCAAACGACCGGCGTGTGGAGCGCGTCAAGCTTTCCGAGTTTTTCAAAGAAACATTGGATTCAGAGCAAGCCGTGGAAGAAGCGCTGGACCGTCTGCGCGAGCACTTGCTCAAATTGCTCGCGGAGCGTGTGAGGATTATCATTGAATAGTGCCATGATCAGTCCCAGGCAAGCCTTGGAAGACAACATTCACCCGGCGGAGTTGCTGCTGCGGGTCTATCGACTATTGGAGAACGAAACCGTTCAGACCAAGGGCGATTTGGTCAAGTCACTGCGCAGCATTGTTGGCGCTGATGCCGATGAAGAGCTCATGCTCATTTATAATGAGATTTTTCTCGGTCTCATTCGTGAGCGGGCTCAAATTCCTGCTTCGACATTGAAGCGATCAGGTTTGTGCAATTTGCTGCGGCAGGCGGTGGTGGTGGCCTGCACGGCTTTGGATACTTATCTTCCCGCGGTGTTGCGCCTCAATTTGCCGATTGTCATCGAAGCCAAGGGGCGAGACTTCTTTCCGCAAGATGAAGAGCTACGCGATTACTTTAAAGAATTGACCTTCGACTTGGCTGAGACACTGCGCCTGCTGGGCGACCCTCATGCTCCATTGTACATCGCCAACAAAATTTTGGGACTGACCTCATTCAAATACTTGAGCTCCAGAAAAGGTATTCATGCGGTTGGCTCGCTGCTCGCCCTTGAAAAGCCCTGGTATCTCATTGCCGAGAAATTGCAGCGGGATCGCAAGGAGCTCATGAATATTATCGAGGAAACGGCGCGCCGCCGCAATGATATCGTTCACCGTGCTGATCGCCTGCAAGCAGATCCAGGTGGTGAGATGCAAGAAATCAGCTATGCCTGGACCAAGCAAGTGGTTGATACCATTGCGCACGTTTGTTTAGCCCTGGATGAATTGATCTCCACAAGGATGGCACAACTTCGGGCAGAGACTTCAATACCAAAGGAGTAGTATTCGAAAATGGACAGAACTGCCATCCACGACATCACGCTCCAGGCGCGTGAGTTGCTTTTTGCTGAAACCGGAGAATTGCTCGAAGGCATCTACGGTCTGCACGACGACGGCCGTTTCGAGCCGCTGAAAAATCTGCCGGCGCTATCGGCAAATACTGATTTGCGTCACGTCCGTGAGCGTTTGGAAGATTTTTTCAAAGACGAAGCCGCGGCAGGACTGCCACGCGCCGAAGCCGTGCACAAGCTGGTGAAAGAAGTCGCCTTCACCCATCTCAACCGGCTGGTCGCTTTCAAGATGTTGGAAGCGCGCAAGCTGGTGCGAGGCGTAATCGATCGCTATCACGAATCCAATGCCTTCAAATTCTATCTTGCCGAGGAGGCGCACGCCGAAGACCTGAAACGCTACGACGCCGGCACCCTACCGCAAAACACGCTGGGTGAAGGCCCGCGCGATACTGCTTATCGCCATTTCTTGCTGTGGCAGGCCGGCGAATTGGCCAAAGAACTGAACGTGCTCTTCGATCCCCACAACCTTACCAGCCAGCTTTTCCCGAGACCGCGCGCTTTGCGAGAGCTGATTGAAATGCTCAACGCCACAGAGCTGCGCGAGGCCTGGGCACCTGGTAATGAGGAGACCATTGGGTGGGTGTATCAATTTTTCAATGAAGCAGAGAAAGCCGAGGTCTTCGACCGGCTTTACAAGCAGAAAAAGAAAATTCGCCGCGAAGATATTCCTGCCGCCACCCAGATTTTTACCCCCCGTTGGATCGTCCGCTTTTTGATTGAAAACACATTGGGACGGTGTTGGGTGGAAATGCACCCGGACTCCGCATTGGCCGGTAAACTCGAATATCTCGTTCCATTTTCAGCGTCAAATACAACTCCGGCCAAACCGGTTCGCGAAATTCGCTTACTCGATCCGGCTTGCGGCACCATGCATTTTGGTTTGGTGGCTTTTGATCTGCTGGTGGAAATGTATCGCGAAGAGCTGCAACATGCCGGCGAGCCTGGTTGGCCGGAAAAACCTTCGGTGGCAAAGCCGGAAGATATACCGGCAGCTATCATTCGCCACAACCTTTATGGCATCGATCTCGACTTGCGCGCGGTGCAATTGGCGGCGTTGACTTTATATCTTAAGGCCAAAGTACTTAACCCCAAAGCTCAATTGGTGGAAAGCCATCTTGCCAGCGCTGACATCCATATGCTCGATGGCGACCGGCTCAAGACTTTTCTTGCGGAGGCTGGCATCAAGCGTCCGATTTACAGCCGCATTCTCACCGAGCTGCAAAAGCGTCTTCACGATGCCGATCAGCTCGGTTCACTGTTGCGATTGGATGAAGAGATCCGTGCCTTGGTGGAAAAGGAGCGGCAGCGCTACGAAAAAGAAGGCCGCGCACTCGATTTGTTCGGCTGGTCTGATGAACAGTTCGAAAGCGAAGCCGGCCGCCGAGAATTTTGGGACATTCTCGAAGTTCAGATTGGCCAGGCTTTGGACCACTTCGCCCGGCAAATGGCGGAAAAAGGCCACGATCAATCCTTCTTCGTTGGTGAGACCACCAAAGGCCTGCGCCTACTGGAAGTGATGGCCAACCGTTATAACGTCGTGGTGACCAATCCACCTTATATGACCAATCGCAACATGAATGCGGTTCTCGGCGATTATCTCAAAAAGAACTTTCCCGCGGCGAAACGCGATTTGTACACAGCTTTTATCCAGCGCTGCAGCGAGTGGCTGGCTGAGGCCGGCCGCTTGGGTATGATTACCCAGCAGTCCTTCATGTTCATCTCTTCCTACGAAGCGTTGCGAAAACATCTGCGTGAGCATACAGCAATTGAAACGATGTGCCACGTTGGCCCGCGTGCATTCGAAGAAGTGACCGGTGAGAAGGTGAATACCACGCTGTTCGTTCTCCGCCGCGAAGCCGATGAGCAGCGCCGCCAAAACGCGTTGGCTACGTATTTCCGCCTGGTCAAAGAGCTGGATGCCGCCGCCAAACAGCGCCGCTTCGAGCAGGCCGAGGCCAGACTGCGAAATGGCGAGGACGATCCGCTGGTGTTTCGCTATCACCAGGCCGACTTCGACGCCATCACCAGTTCGCCGTGGGTTTATTGGATCATGCCTAGCATGCGGATGCTGTTTAGAAGTTTCCCAAAGATCTCTGATCTAGCTGAGCCCAAAGCAGGAATGCATGGCGGAGATCGCTTTAGGTTCGCTCGACTTTGGTGGGAGGTCGGCACTTCTCGCATTGGTTTTCAGTGCAAAAGTCGAGAAGATGCTTTTGCGAAGGGAATGCGTTGGTTCCCATATATGAAAGGTGGAGGTTTTCGGAGATGGTGGGGCAACCAAGAATGGGTCTTGGCATTTGACAATAAGCACTACGAAATCCTCTTAGATTGTGGTAACAAGCTTCCAAGTCGCGAATACTATTTTCGTCGCGGTGTGACATGGACGGATCTGACCAGCGGGCGATTTAGTGCGCGTCTTTCGCCGGGCGGATTCATTTTTGACGCAACGGGATCGTCGGTATTTCCAAATGACTTCCAATTGGTATTGGGAGTGATGAACTCTATCTTCGCACAATATGCATTGAATCTTATTAACCCAACCGTTCATGTTCAGTCTGGAGATTTGGCCCGCTTGCCAATCCCCAAAGAATCGAGTGCAAGCTTGCGCGATCTGGTGGAACGAGCCATCAATTTCACCAAAACCGACAGCGCCGAAGACGAAACCACCTACGATTTCATCGCACCACCGGCGTGGCAAACCGGCAACGAAGAGGTGACCAAGCGCCACGCGCAACTGGCTGAGGTCGAACGGCAGATCGACGAGGAGGTCTATCGGCTCTACGGCATCGGTGAGGCGGACCGCGCGGCCATTGAGGCAGAGCTTGCGGTGGCAGGCGGAGAGGATAGCGCTGAGGAGACTGAGGAAAATCAAGACGACGGGGCGACGGGGAAAGAGGGCGACGGGGAGAGTGCTTTGACGCGAGATCAGTTGGCGAAGAGGTGGATAAGTTATGCAGTTGGGATCGCACTCGAACGCTTTCAAATCGCAGAGAGCAAAGGGCATGGCGCAGAGGGCAAAGAGCGAGGAGCGAAGGGCGAACAGCGAAAAATGAAAGGTGTGGGAGTAGCGCCTTTGGATGCGGAGCACGAAGATGATCTTGCCCAGAGCGTGGAATTAGCGCTCGCGCATTTGCTGGGCGAAAAGGGGGCGCAGGAGGTGTTGCGCACCGTGCTGGGCGAAGGTGATGAAATCCTAACGGAGTTGCGTAACTATCTGGTCCGCGACTTTCTTAAAGAGCACACTCAGCGCTATCGCAAGCGGCCGATTTACTGGCTGCTGCAATCGCCCAAGAAAAATTACGGCGTTTATCTCTATCACGAGCGCATCACCCGCGACACGTTGGCCTTGCTGCGCGGCACGCGCTTTCTCGAAGGCAGACGCAACGGCATCGCGCAGCGCCTCAAAGAAATCCAGGCCAGGCTCAAGACGACCGAGGGCCGTGAGAAAAAAGCTCTGGAAAAAGAACAGGAGCGCTGGCTGCTGCTGCAGTCGGAGTTGGAAGACTTTGACCAAGCGATTAAACGCGTGCTGGAAGCGCAGAACGAGCGTGGCGAAACCGTGGGCTGGGCGCCGGAGTTGGATGATGGCGTCATTCTTAACCTTGCCCCTTTGCATGAGCTCTTGCCCTCCTGGCAAGCCGAGCCGAAAAAATACTGGTCCCGCCTTGCGGGACAAGCTGGCGACTTCGATTGGTCGTTCACCGCCATGCGCTACTGGCCGGATCGCGTGCTGGAGAAGTGCAGGGAGAACAAGTCGTATGCGATTGCGCATGGGAGAATGGATGTCTATCAAGGCAAAGACCGTTGAAGGAGAAGCCACGAGGACAGAATAAACTCTCCATTTAGATTCTCATACAATCAACCATGACCATGCAACTGAGAGAAAGGAGAATCAAAAATGAACGTAGGAAGCAGAGAGGTATGGCAGGTCGCAGCAGGCGATACAGATCGAAACTATGTTGATTTACTTTTGGAATGGGATGTCATCGCGATGGGCCCAGGTTGGCGTGGCCCCTGGCCTGATTGCAAAACAGCGCTCAGCAATGATGGATGGAGCGAGAAAAAGCTTGCTGATCTCAAAAGATTCTGTGAAGACCTTGCTGAAGGCGATCTGATTGTGCTGCCATTACGCACTACAGATATTTATGGGGTTGGCGAGGTAGTTGGTAATCACCCACTCTGGCTCGATGACTTCGGAGATATTGATGGATGGGATCTCCAGCACGTGCGACGTGTAAAATGGATTTGGCGTCATTCTGGAGAGCCTCAACAATTCCCAACGCATACGATGCGATGGGGCGATACGGTAAACCGTCTAAGGGCAGAACCCGCATTGAATTGGTTGCGCAACCTCGAATATCCCCAAAGGAACTTTCTCGCGACTTGCGAGCTTTACCTGTATCTTGCAAGGACAAGGAAGCAGGAAGCGAGACTAGCTTGAAGGATATTAGCGAGCATTTGTTTGACCAGGGAATAGCGGCCAGCTCCATTGATGCTTTGATTGCACAAATGGATGAGTTGGTTCGGATCGCAAATTGGTATCGACGCACGCGGGGAAGCGCTTCCGAGTCTGAAACTATCGCCTATTTGGTTGTTCCGTTGCTGCGTACTTTAGGCTGGACGCCACAGAAAATGGCGGTGGAATGGAACAAAGTGGATGTGGCGTTATTCGATCAGATGCCTCGCGAGGATTCTCATCTCGTGACCACAGTGGAGGTCAAACAAATCGGATATTCCTGCTTATCCGCTCGCTCCCAAGCCGAGTCTTACGCGGAACAGAAAGGACGGGAGCGGTGCAGGCGACTCATTGTAACAGACGGTCTCCGTTACGGAGTTTATGTTCGAGAACCGGGCAAGAAATTTCCAAAAAATCCACAGGCATACCTCAATTTAACCCGTATGTTGGACGGAACGTGATCGCGCCAAGCTGGTGGACAGCATCGTCAGAAATTATCCGTTACCCTCCATCTTTCTCTATCGGCGAGAATCCAACGGCGAAATTGTCTACGATGTTATCGACGGCAAGCAACGTATCGAGTCAATTCTAATGTTTATGGGCTTGATGCGTGGCCAGCGGTTTCGGGCCAAGGTGCAACTGCCGGGCGAGAACGAGAAGGAGTGGGTAGACTGGAATTCCTTACGTAAACTGCAGAAACAGCACCTCATCACCGGTTACAGCTTGCGAACCATCGAAGTGGATGGAATGCTGGCGGATGTCATCGACTTATTTGTACGGATAAACTCGACCGGGAAGGCGCTTACGACGGCAGAAAAACGACATGCCAAATACTACAACAGCGCATTTCTGCGTGAAGCAGGAAAAATGGCGGCGCGATACGAAAACTTCTTTCGTCGTAGTAGAATACTCAGTGCCGGACAAATCTCTCGGATGCGGCACGTTGAATTGATGTGTGAGTTGATGATATCGATACATCAAGGTGATGTCATTAACAAGAAAGCGGCATTGGACAAGGTGATGGAATCAAACAGCTTTAGCGCCACGCAAACCAGAATCGCACGAGACAAAACCATGCGCGCATTGAGCCGTGTGAAGCGCATGTTCCCACAATTGTATCAAACGCGATTCCGGCAGGTGTCCGACTTTTACAGTCTCGTTGCCCTCATCGGGAAGTTTGAAGATGAGAAACTCATTTTGACCGATCGCCGGCGCAACAAGCTCGCGCAGGAACTGTTGGCTGCTTTTTCAACTGGTGTAGACGAGGCAAGGGAGCGCCAAAAGCAGGCGCGCGGCCTTAAGCCCGGACAGGAATCGTATCGAGATTACTTGCTCACGGTTTTGCAATCAACAGACGAGATTTCACCATCGATCACATCAAGCCCTTCAGCAAAGGCGGCCGCACCCGATTAAACAATGCCGCCTTGATGCACCGGCGGTGTAATGCGAAAAAGGGAAATCGGAGAAGGTGACAGAGGACCGCCCCATTAACGGAATAAATTATGCGCCAGATACCCGAACAAGAATTACCTACTGTAGGAACGTGTTCGAGCTGGCATCTTGAAAAGCCAAAGTCCGCCGCAAACGAATCGCGAAACAGCGACATGATTTTGGATAACAGCGGCAACGATTCCCGCATCCCGAAGTCCTGCAAAAGCCAACCGCGAAGCGGTGAAATGATTGTAGTAGATGGCAAATGCAAATATTGCCGAACCCCGAGGGGTGAAATAGGAGGAAAACACAATGGCGGGAACATTCACACAAATATACTTCCACGCCGTCTTTGCAGTGAAAGGCCGATCCAACTTCCTGCAAAAACCCTGGCGCGACGAGGTTTTCAAATACAAGGCCGGCATCATCAAGAACAAAGGCCACAAACCCATCATCGTCAATGGCGTGGCAGATCACGCGCATCTTTTTTGGGGCTTGAAACCCTCGATGGCTATTTCCGAATTGATCCGTGATGTGAAAAACAACACTAGCAGTTTTATCATCGGAAAAGAACATTTCGAGAAGAGTACTTGGAGCTTCTCGAGAAATTTCAGATTCCTTTTGAAGATCGCTTTTTGTTCGAATGGCTGGAGTGATGATATTTCACCCCTTCGGGGTTTGGAGCTGAGGCTGTTGAAATCGAGCTATAATCATTGCATCCCTTCGGGATTCGGAATCGTGGGGGCTGGTTTCCGAAAAAACGCGTAATTGCTGAATAACCCACGCGCTTGTATCGGAAACAAGCGTGCGTGAAAAATATGAGCGCGCCCATAAAATTTACGGACGAAAAAAATATGTGAACAGATATGGGCATCATCACCGAATATCTCCACAATAAGTAGGAACCCACAAGATGAACAGGATGAAAGCATTCGTAGAAGAGGTAATGGTGAAGTCGGACAACGTGCGATCGGCATTGGCAAAGGATCCAGCGGTGGGCGCGTGGGTTGATTTGAAATTGCCCATTCCGAAACCATATTTTCCCACTCCCAGCAAACAAATCAAGTTGGTGATCATCGGCCAAGACCCCACGGTGCAAAACGAAAATAGCCGGCACAAGATCCAAACTGTTCTCAATCTTGACAAAAGCGGCCAATTGAAGAATTTCGTCGAAAAGCTTTGCGATGGGCTAGGTTTGTCTCTTGACGACAATGTCTATGCGACCAATGCCTGCAAGAACTTCTTCCGTAGGCCGCCCACGACGATTAAGAATGTGAATGTATTACAGGCGAGTGCATCCTTCTGGTTGCCCATTTTGCGCACAGAACTCGACCAGTTTCCGGAGGCGACAATCATTAGCCTGGGAGAACCTGTACTGACCATTCTTGTTCGTGAACCGTTTTCCCGCGAAATGAAATATTATTGGGGCTATCACAGGCAATGGAGAAGCGGGAAAACAAACACCATGAGTTTCATAAAAGCGCAAGAGAGTACGATTGGAAAAAGAATTTTTCCATTCGTCCACGAGCCAACCATGCGAGGAAGCCGCACGGAATTTTACCGTTGCGGAATGCAAGACTACATCGATCTGATCTCTCGAGAGAGTGGACGACAGACATGAATAGTGCACAAGGCACTATGATTTAGCCCCGAATACAGGCACGGGCAGTTCGGTTGCTAAAAACTGAATACCGGTGCAAAAGACTAACCAGGCCATTTTTGTGGAAATATTGCATCCAAGCAAGATAGAGCAAAAGTCAATGGGAACAATCAGCAACTATCTTATTTCGTTGATTTCCAAACAAGTGGACAACCACGGGCTGGTGCTGTGGTTCGATCCTGAAGGATACTACACAAAGGTCGCAAGTGACCTGACCATTCCCAACTCCACAGTTGCGCGTTACGAAGGCAGTTTCTTTGCATTGCGCCATCAAATCGAGCCGCTCCTACAAGGCCTTGAGCCGCCGCGTCTGGTTGTCTACGTGCCTTTAGATCCCGACCAATGTCACAATGCGCTGATCGAAGTAGAGGCTGCAGGCGTGGTGATGAAGCCACGCCTACTGTCGCTTGGCCAAAACACTCGGCTTTCGGTCGTTGCCCGCCATGCCTTGAAACAAACCAAGCAATGGACGGAGGAAGACGCAGAACAAGTTGGCAAAGACATTGACGCGGGAAAATATCAATCGCTGGATGAAATCGAGCAAATTGTGGTTCGTCGCGGCGAAGCGACCGGCATTTTGCAACTGATATTCGGTACGGGTGATCCCGTCGAAGTGGCGCTCAAATTCTTGAGTGAGGCCTCGTTGGATAACAGGATTCAGGACAAACAAGCGTTTCCTGAATTGACTCGGCTCATGAACGCCAAATTCGGCGCCAGCGCAGTGAGCGACGACACAGTAGAACGCTATCGCATGCGGCTGGCGCGACATCTTCTCGCTACGGATTTGACAGCGACTTTGACTGGAGAACTTCCTGCGCAGTTGAGCGCTGTGCCACGCGCAACAACTTTGGAAACCGTCGAGGCGTGTGTCCATCTCACCCAAATCTGGCGCAACCGGCGCGACCTGCAACAAAGCTACGCCCATCATGCCGAGCGCGTGGCAAAAGAGCTCAACCTTGCCGCGATTGAATTCAAACCGGATCAAATTACCAAGGCCGAAGCATTTTTGGAAATCGAAAGCGCTTTGCAACGCGGCGTTGAATCGTTGCTGTTGCAATCCGCCACCGACGAGTTGCTGCAATTGGCGCGGCAGCGACATGCGAGTTTTTGGTCGGAGTTTATGCCGGAAGTCCGGGCCCGCTGGGCTTTAATCGTGGTTTCCGGCCAACTCTTGCGCGAAGCCGACCGGATTGAAACGGCGCTCAAATCTGTTAACGATGGCAAAACCATCTTTGCGACGTATACTGCTGGCGAACAGCCCTGGTGCTTGCTTGACACCCAGCACCGGCATTTGGAGCGCCGCTTTCACAATTTTGATTTTGACGATCGCCACGAGGGCTTGCATCAGCTCGTCGCCAAAGCGCGCCATCGCTACATGCAAATTGGTGGCGCGTTGGCAGAGCAATTTCTGCGGCAGTTGCAGGAGGCGCGCTATCAAATTCCCGGGGTGTTTCGTCAAACCGAAATCTATGGCCGCAAAGTCAAGCCGAAGCTCGCCGAAGGCAAGACCGCCTATGTGTGGGTGGATGCGCTGCGCTATGAAATGGCGCTCGAACTGATCCAAACCCTTTCGGCGGAATTCGAACACCCCAACATCGAGGCGGCTCTCGGTACGGTGCCGACCATTACAGCGATTGGCATGGCCGCGCTTCTTCCTGGCGCAGAAGCTTCAGCGGTGGTTTCCACGCGCGACGAGAAGCTGGCGCTGGCGATTAACGATGCCATCGTCAAAGAGCGCAAAGATCGGGTGAGCTTTCTCAAAGCCAACACCGGCGTGCCGGTTTTCGAGATCAAGCTGGAGGAGCTGCTCCCACGTCCGCGCAAGAAGGTGAGAGAAGCTATTAGCAATGCCAAACTCATACTCGTGACTTCACAGGAAATCGATGATCTTGGTGAGGGCGCTAGTGTTGCACTCGCTCGTCGCCACATGGATGAAATTCTGCACGAGCTACGTCGGGCTTTGCGTGTACTCAGCGAATTGGGCGTGCAGCACTTTATCATCGCCGCGGATCACGGTTATTTATTCGGCGAAGAGTTGGAAAGTGATATGAAAATTGAGGCGCCGGGCGGCGAGACTCTTTACCTCAATCGCCGGGTCTGGCTCGGGCGAGGCGGAGCAAACGAAGCGTCTTACCTGCGCGCCCGTCTTGCTGATTTCGGCATGGAGAATGATCTCGAGATTGCCGTGCCCTGGAATTTTGCCGGTTTCAAAGTGAAGAGCGGCGCCCGCGCCTATTTTCATGGCGGCATGTCACCGCAGGAGCTGATTATTCCCGTGATCACCGTGCGCGCCAAGAAGGTGGAGCCGGCATCGCTCACGAGTGAGATAGCATGGGAACTGATTCCTGGCAGCCAGAAAATCAGCACAAGGTTTTTCTCGATACAAATCAAAGGGCGTAGTACGAGTTTGTTCGAGCTGCTGCCTCCGAAAGTTCGGGTGGAAATTCGTACGAAAACCGAGTCTCTTTCAACACCAGTGAGCGCTTCCTATGGATTTGAAGAGGGAATCGGCGATGTCCAACTCAGAAAAGCGGAAACAGAACCGATTGCGATTGAACCGAACACGGTGACGGTGATGATTAAACCAGAGCCAACACAAAAGCACGTCACGGTTCATTTGCTCGACGCTGTTAGCGGAGCCGAGCTGGCGCGTCTGGAGAAGATAGAAATGGCAATCGCCATTTAAGCAAGGAGGAACCATGCCTGAACTTGATCGTAAAGCAGCCTCGGTCTTTGCCGGCAAAGTCGTGCGTAAAGATCTAGTGCGAAAGGTGAAAGTTGGAGCCAATGTGCCGGTTTTTGTGCTTGAATATCTGCTCGGCAAATACTGCGCAACCGACGATCCTGTGGCCATTGAGGCGGGAATGAAAGTTGTCAATTCGACGCTTGCCGAGAATTTTGTGCGTCCGGACGAAGCCAACAAGGCGCAGTCATTCGTGCGGGAAAAAGGCACGCACACCATCATCGACAAAATCAAAGTCCGCTATCTTTCCGAGGACGACAAGTATTGGGCCGAGCTAATCAACTTCGGCCATAAATACGTGCATGTCCCGGAGCGTCTCATTCGAGAGTATGATCGTCTTTTGCTCGGAGGCATTTGGGCGCAAGTGGAGCTACGGCATCAATACGATGAGACCGCCACCGGCAAGCGCAGTCCCTTTTGGATTGACGACATGCGACCGATTCAGCTTGGCAGTTTTGACCTCAAGGAATTCAGCGAGGGCCGCAGGCAATTCAGCACCGAAGAGTGGATCGATCTTCTCATCCGTAGCATCGGATTGGAGCCGGCGCAATTTAGTAGGCGGCTCAAGCTGCTTTTTCTGGCACGGCTCATCCCGCTTTGTGAACAGAACTTCAATTTGGTCGAGCTTGGGCCACGCGGGACCGGGAAGTCGTTTGCGTATCAAGAATTGTCGCCTTACTCCATCCTGCTCACCGGGCCAACGACGGTGGCCAATCTTTTTTATAACATGGCCACCGGCAAGATGGGGCTAGTTGGGTTATGGGATGCCATTGCATTTGACGAAGTAGCTGATCTCCAAAAAATGCAGAAAGAGGTGGTCACGACTCTCAAAACCTATTGCGAGTCCGGCACTTTTGCAAGAGGCAAAGACGCCATGTCTGGCGCCGCCTCGATGGCGTTGTTCGGAAACACCAATCAACCGGTCGAGGTTATGGTACGCTCTTCTCATTTGTTCATACCACTGCCAGATGTCATTCGTGAGGACATGGCGTTTCTTGACCGCTTGCATTTTTATCTTCCTGGTTGGGATATTCCCAAAATGCGCGTGGAATTTTTCACCGATCATTACGGCTTCGTAGTGGATTATTTGGCAGAAGCTCTGCGGGAATTGCGCCGGCACAATCTCACGGAAATGCTCGACCACTACTTTTCTTTGGGAACGCATTTGAATGCGCGTGACGTCAAAGCTGTGCGCAAAACCGTCGCTGGTTTAATCAAGCTCATTTATCCTCATGGTGAAACTACCAGAGATGAGATGGTCGATCTAGCGGAGTTGGCACTCGAGGGCCGCCGCCGGGTTAAAGAGCAATTGAAAAAAATGGGATCTTTCGAATACTACCAGACTTCTTTTTCGTATATCGACAACGAAACACGCGAAGAGCGCTACGTAGGAGTGCCGGAAGAAGGAGGGCGCGGCTTGATTTCTGCGGATCCTCTCGCACCGGGTTCAGTTTACACGGCCTCGGTGGATGACCAGGGCAAGATCGGGCTATACCGCCTCGAAGTCGGATGCTCCGCGGGAATCGGAAAACTGAAGATCGGGGGAAGTGTTGACGGCACCATGAAAGAGTCCATGCAGCGGGCGTTTGCCTATCTACAAGGCCACAAGATCAACATGGGTATTGCACAGGCTTTCGATACGACGGACTTTTATGTCGAAGCGGTTGATTTGCTGGCCAACCATATTTCATGCGATGCCGGAATGGCGATGGTCGTTGCCATTTACTCGGCGCTCAAAAAGCACTCAGCATTGTCGGCCCTATTGATTCTTGGCGATCTCAGCATTCAAGGCAACATTAAGCCCGTTCGTTCGCTTCCCGAGCCTCTGCAAGTTGCCATGGACAATGGTGCCCGCCGTGCTTTGATTCCAATTGAAAACAAACGTAATTTTCTCGAGGTATCGGGTGACATTATGGAAAGAGTTGATCCGATTTTTTACGGTGACCCATTGACGGCGGCGATGAAGGGACTAGGAATGAATTGA
>JBOHQX010000152.1:0-7925 GCA_050732395.1 bacterium | reverse complement strand
AAGGACAATTGTAACTATTCAGCTCCTGACCCCGGTGATCGGGGTTGGTTCGGCAAGCAACACCACCATGTCATCCCGTAGGGATCTTGTTAAGTTTCTGACACGGTGCTTGTGCTGAAAAAGATGCCTCCTGCATGACAAGTTACTTGGAAGGTGTTTTCCCCAGACGGCAAAACTATTAAGGGCAAAACTATTCAATGCTTTGTATTTGTTTAATTGTTTTGCCCCAAATAGTTTTGCCTTCAATGTGCACCTTCCAAGAAACTTAGTGATTTCCGATTGAAGATTTACGATTCCAGATCAATAATCGTAGATCGTAAATCAATCTTGAAACGCAAAGAGGGAGTTTATGCGATTCAATCCGATGGTAGAATTAGAGCCCAAGGAATTTGAAGCATGCGCCATCATTGCGCGAGTGAAAAAGGACGGCACGGCAACCCATGGCAACGTCAAACGGACCTTGCATGCGTTGGATATGATGGGACATCGCACCGGCGGCGTCGAGCAGGAGGGCGACGGTGCCGGCATTCAAACGGATATTCCCCGGCTGCTTTGGGAGAGTTGGCTCGGGCAGGCGGGACTGAATGCCACGGTGGCCGCGGATCCCTATTTCACTATCGGGCATTTCATGGTTGTGCGCCAGGGTGAAGAAGAATTTCATCGGGCTGCGGAGCAGATCCGGCGGGTCATTCGCGAACACCGCTATGAAATTGTTTACCTGCGCTGCAACGAGGTGCGTTCACACGTGTTGGGTCCGCGCGCCAAAGAGGCAGAGCCGCACTTTCTGCAGGTCGCCTGTATTCCTTCGGGCTACAGCAAAAGCTCGGATGCGCGCAGCCTGCGGGTTTCACTGGCGATCGAGCGGGCGCTGCCTGAAGTGCACGTGGTTTCCTTCAGCAAGAACTCCGTCATTTACAAAATGCGTGGCGAGGTGTCAACGCTTTCGCGTTATTATCCGGAGCTCCGCCACAACGACTACCGTTCTGCCATATCGCTCGCGCACGGCCGTTACAGCACCAACACCGACTCCGTGCCGCAGCGCGCACAAATGTTTTCGACGCTGGGGCACAACGGCGAAATCAACACTATCAGCCGCTTGCGCCGCGAGGCGAGATTGCTCGGATTCGAGCTTCCGCAAGACGGCAGTGATTCGCAAAACCTAGATCGCGTTGTGGAGTCCTTCATGTTTCGGTATGGCTTCTCGCTCATGGAGACGATGGAGCTCTTGTTCCCGCCAGTCTGGAGCGAGTTTCAAAAACTCACACCCACCTTGCAGGATTTCTATCTTTTCGGCCGCCGCGCTTTCGGCATGCTCGCCCAGGGACCCGCCGCCATCATCGCGCGCCAGGGCGATGAGATCGTCTTCAGCGCCGACGCCCTGGGTTTGCGTCCGCTCTGGTTTTGCGAAACCGAGAAGGAATACGTCGCGACCTCGGAAAAGGGTGTCGTTGATTTTGCCACTTTGGAGAGTGACCCCAAACCGATTTCGCCCGGTGAGAAAATGGCGATCCGGATTCGCCGCACGCAAGCGAACTCGAATTTGGAATCGCTCTATGTCAAAGCCGCCGGCACCCGGCTGTACAACCACGAGGACATTCAACATCTGGCGGCCAAACAGTTTCTGCACCGGTATAAAAAACCGGTGGCCAAGACGAACCTGCGGGTATTTGCCAGAATCACCGGCGGGCAAGCGCCGGAAATAGCGGCCATCGATCCCCTCCCTGAAGCACGCTTTGCCGCTTTTGGCTGGCAGCGTGATGACGTGGAAATTCTCGAAGCGCAAGCCGCCAGCGGCAAAGAGACCATCGGGTCGACGGGCTATGATGGCCCTCTGGCCATTTTAGCACAAGGATTGCGCAACCTTTCTGAGTATTTCAAAGAGCGCGTCGCGGTCGTAACGAACCCGGCCATCGATGGCGTGCGTGAGGGCTCGCACTTCTCAACGCATACGTTCCTGGGAGCCAAACCGCGGCTGCAAAGAAGAAACAAACAACAGGAGCACGACTCCCCGGCAGAACGGATGACCGCCCAAATCCTGTTGCGGCTCCCGATTCTAACGGATACCGGCGAAAACACCGCCCATGCCTTGATGCAACACGTCGCCCGCCAGTTCGGCACGATCAGCCTCCAAGAACTTCTCGACATGGGGACCACGAGCGCCATCGCTTCGTTCGACGTTGCAACGGACCTTCCTCACGGCCATTTCGGAGCCCCGGGCAGCCGTTTGGAAAAAAGCTCACTATCGGAAACGAGCGGCGAGGCAGAAAGACCCGTGCCGCGGCCGGCTTTCGTCCCCGCTTCCGGCGCGGTCGTGAGTGGGCCGACCCTGCACACCTATCCGGCAGCGGCTCAAGCCCAAACAGCTTTTGCTGCTCAGAAGGGTGCGAGGACGCTCACGAAGCCTTCGCCGATGACTTTGCCTCACGTCGCCAGCGTCCTGATGACCTTCCCCAAAGGAACGCCGCTGGCGCAGGCGCTCGCCCTTATTCGCCGGCAGGTCGAAGAGGTCGCGCTCCGCTTCAGCTCATCAATCATCATCTTGGACGACCGCAACGCCTTTACGCGCGGCCATGAGTTCATCGTCGACGCAGCGCTCGCTGTTGCCGTTGCCAACAATCATCTGGAGGCGCAGATCGACAAGAAGGGCATCAGTTTGCGGCGGCGCACGAGCCTGGTGCTCTGTTCCGGCATGCTGCGCAACGTGCATGACATCATGATCGCCCTGGGCTTGGGCGCGGAGGCGACCGTCCCCCATCTGATGTTCCGGCGCACGCTCACGCTCAAAGGCGGCATTGCACCGGCGAAAGCTGCGGAAAATCTGCTCAAGTGCCTGGAATCCGGCGTTGAAAAAGTGATGTCGACGATGGGTATTCACGAGCTGAACGGCTATGGCAAGCTTTTCGCCTCGATCGGATTCACCACAGAATTGGCCAGCCTTTTCGGCGTAAAGAACGAGCTGGGCAGCGATACGATCGGCAAGAGCATCGCCGATCTCGAACAGGATATGCGCACACGATTGGAGATTAAACAAAAGGAGATGACGCGCACGCCGGTTGAGAGCCACCTTTATCCCAAAGTGTGGAAAATCGCCGGTGAGGTGGCAAAGTCAAAAGCCGCGTTTCTTGCTTTTTCCAGCCAGCTCAAGAAATTCGAGCAGCAGGCGCCGGTCTGCTTGCGCCAGACTTGGGACCTCAAACCCAATGGCACGCCGGTCGCAGCCGAGCACGTGCACCTCGGCATCGATGGCTTGGCCAGCCCGGTTTACATTTCGGCGATGAGCTTTGGCAGCCAGGGAGAAATCGCCTATCGCGCTTATGCAGAATCCGCCAAGCGCATGCAGATTCTCTGCATGAACGGCGAGGGTGGAGAGATGCATGACCTCATTGGCCGCTACTATCACACGCGCGGCCAGCAGGTGGCGAGCGCGCGTTTCGGCGTCAACGCCCGTATGCTCAATTCCGCCAGGTATCTGGAGATCAAAATTGGGCAGGGCGCGAAGCCCGGCGAAGGCGGACAGTTGCCGGCTTTCAAGGTGACTCCTCAAATTGCCGCGGCGCGCCATACGGAGCCGAAAATTGATTTGGTCTCGCCGAGCAATAATCATGATATCTATTCGATTGAAGATCTGGCCCAGCTCGTAGAGGAATTGAAAACCATCAATCCCGACGCCAAAGTTTCAGTCAAAGTTCCGGCGATTCCGTACCTGGGATTGATCGCGACCGGTATTGCAAAAGCCGGCGCGGATATCATCACGATTTCAGGCTACGATGGCGGTACGGGCGCTGCACGCATGCATGCTCTGAAACACGTCGGTTATCCCGTTGAGATCGGCGTGCGCCAGTCGCACCAGGCGTTGCTCGCCGCCGGCCTGCGCCATCGCGTCGAAATCTGGGCCGATGGCGGTATGAAATCAGTTGAGGATGTCCTGAAGATGATGGCGCTCGGCGCGAATCGCGTCGGCTTTGGCACTCTGGCAATGGTGGCTATCGGCTGCACCATTTGTCGCGATTGTCATTGCGGCACCTGCCACGTCGGCATCACCGCACACTTTCCGAGCGAAGCAGCGGCCCTGGCTTTTGGGCTCAAGAAGTATGAGCCGCGGGATTATGACGAATCAGTCGACCGGCTTTGCACGCTGTTCAGCGCCATGAATGAAGAACTGCGCGCACAGGCCGGGGCGTTAGGCTTGGCCGACCTTGCCGGGCTCGTGGGCCACACCGAATATCTCGAACAAGTGCGTGAATGTGAGCGCGTCGATTGCAACGTCTTGTTGGCGCCACTGGGAGATGATGCTTGTTCCAAGACCGAAACAAAACACAGCGTACCCAAACGCAAGAAACTTCGCCGCCCGATGACTTCGCTGACCCGGCAAATCTCTGCCTCGATAACACAAGAAGCCGAACAAGGCTATCGCGAGATTGTTTACGATGATAATGAGGTGACGAACGTCGATCGCGCCATCGGCACACATTTGGCCGGCGCACTGGCACGGAAGTCGTTGGCTGACGAGCGCAACGAACAGAAGCTGCCAGGCGAACTCAAGGTAACTTTGAATATCGACGGCAATCGCGTGCCCGGCAACGGCTTAGGTGCATTCAACGGGCCCGGCATCAACATCATTGTGCGCGGCGGATCGCAGGACGGCACCGCCAAATGTGCCCGCGGCGGCGTGGTGGCGATCCTCAAGGGCGAAAACCACGACGGGGTATTAGTAGACGGGTCGGTCGGCAAGTGCTTTGCCTATGGCGCGCAGGAGGGCCTCTTCATCGTGCAAGGCGACGCCGATTCACGCGCGGGCATTCGTCTGTCCGGAGCGGATGTGATTATCGGCGGCATGCCGCGCAAGCCCATTGACAACACTGCCGGCAATCTGGCCAATCGCGCCAACATCAAGGGTTTTGCTTTCGAGTACATGACCGGCGGGCGAGGTCTCGTTTTCGGCGACCCCGGCCCCTGGATGTGCTCCGGCATGAGCGGCGGCGTGGTCTATTTCCGGCTGGATCCCAAAATGGGCCTGAATCTCGAATCGCTGCAGCAACGCCTGGCACCCGGCAGCAGCGTTCGCCTCCAGCCGGTCGATGAAGCGGACGAGAAGAGCATCAGTGAGCTTCTTTCTTCGTACGCGGAAATCTTGCAGCAATGCCATCAGCATGTTGAGTTTCAGTTCGTCATAAACCTGATGAAAAATGTGAAGACGGCATTTGTAAAGGGCAAGGCGGGGTCGTGAGGTGGTTGTCTTCTGGATGTCTATTTTGCTTCAAAGGCTGCTCAGATTGTGAATGGTGGATAGTGGATGGTGGATGGTGGATGGTCAATTGGCAATTCACCATCCACCATCCACTATCCACTATTCTCTTCTGACCGCAGCCGAGCCGCGTTACGGGGACGATGTCGACACATTGGAAGCGTTTACAGAAAAAGTCCGTAAATCCTGGTTTTGAATTGAATAGTTTATCTTTTTTGTGAAATTTTTTTAAAATTGGCTTGACATTGGATCGATCTGGATTTATATTAGCCGTCAATATTTACGAGAACCAGACAAGAAAAATGCAAAACACTCTATCGACATGCTTCCTGACT
The DNA here is from genome assembly GCA_050732395.1 of bacterium. Classification (GTDB taxonomy): domain Bacteria; phylum Zhuqueibacterota; class Zhuqueibacteria; order Zhuqueibacterales; family Zhuqueibacteraceae; genus JBIOXB01. Next base: position 2,345 of record JBOHQX010000152.1, on the reverse strand, counting down.
CGCCCCAGCTCGGAGAAGAGTATTTCTCCAGTCGATAGCGTGTTGTTTGTTTTTCTCTCCGTGCTTCTTATCGGGATTATTATTAATCCGATTCTTCTCTCGGTCCTTATCCTCCTTATTGGGATTCTGCTTCTTATCGGCCTCATTCTACTCGGCTGATAACAACCAGAAGCGAATCCTGACACTCCAACACGCCTCATCTTAACAACACAGTCTCCACAGGGTCGCTTCTGACGAGAGAAGTACGTCGAGTCATACTTACAGGCAAGCGACCATGAGGGCTTCACGAGTTTTTCAACTTATATGAAAACCGTAGCCTTGAATTCTGCCCCAACGGATACGTGAAGACCAACGGATGAAGCTTTTTGATTTATCCGTTGGTCTTCACGTATCCGTTGGGAGAAAATGTTTGGAATGCTCCCACTGGCACCAGAATAAACTCTTGGGAAGAAAAATGCGAAGTGATATCATCAAAAAAGGCTTTGAACGGGCGCCTCATCGCAGCTTGCTGAAGGCCACCGGCGTCACAGACGGCGACTTTGCCAAGCCCTTTATCGGAATTTGCAATTCGTTCATCGAAATCATCCCGGGCCACGTGCATTTGCAGGAGCTCGGCCGCATCGTCAAGCAGGCGGTCAAAGAAGCCGGCGGCGTTCCCTTTGAATTCAACACCATCGGTGTTGACGACGGCATCGCCATGGGACACGTCGGCATGAAGTATTCGTTGCCCAGCCGTGAGCTGATTGCGGATTCGGTGGAGACCGTGGCCAATGCCCACCAATTCGATGGCATGATCTGCATTCCCAATTGCGACAAGATCGTTCCCGGCATGTTGATGGGCGCCATGCGGGTGAACATCCCAACGATTTTTGTTTCCGGTGGCCCTATGGCCGCGGGCCGCACCAAAAGCGGCCGGGTGGTGGATTTGATCTCGGTATTCGAGGGCGTCGGAGAATACCAGGCCGGTAAAATCGACTCGGACGAGCTGAAGGAGCTGGAAGACAACGGTTGTCCCACTTGCGGATCCTGCTCCGGCATGTTCACCGCGAATTCGATGAACTGTTTGATGGAAGCTCTGGGCATGGCTCTGCCGGGAAACGGCTCCTTTCTCGCCACTTCGCCAGAGCGCCGCGACCTATTGCGGCAGGCGGCGCAACAAGTCATGGTGCTCGTTGAAAAAGACTTGAAACCGCGCGACATCGTTACGACGGAAGCGATTGACAATGCCTTCGCACTCGATATGGCCATGGGTGGAAGCACCAATACCGTTTTGCATACGTTGGCGATCGCCCATGAGGCAAACGTGCCCTATTCTCTCAAAAGACTCAATCAAGTCGCCAGCCGGGTGCCTCATATCTGCAAAGTTTCTCCAGCTTCGCAATGGCACATGGAGGACGTCCATCGCGCCGGCGGCGTGAGCGCCATTCTGAATGAGATCAACCAAAAGCCGAAAACTCTTTATACGGATCAAATAACCGTAACCGGCAAATCGCTCGGCGAAAACATCGCTGCGGCACAGGTCCAGGATCGCCAAGTGATCCTGCCCGTGACCAAGCCGCACAGCGAGCGCGGCGGCCTGGCCATTCTGTTCGGCAATCTTGCGCCGGATGGCGCGGTGGTCAAGACCGCGGCCGTCGAGGCTAACATGCTCGTTCACCGCGGACCCGCGGTAATTTTTGAATCAATGGAAGAGGCTTGCAAAGGCATTTTGGGCGGCAAGGTTAAAGCCGGCGACGTGGTCGTCATTCGCTACGAGGGACCCAAAGGCGGACCAGGCATGCAAGAAATGCTGGCGCCGACGGCAAACATCATGGGGATGGGATTGGGTTCCAGCGTGGCGTTGATCACCGATGGCCGGTTCTCCGGCGGCACGCGCGGCGCATGCATCGGCCACGTCTCTCCCGAAGCTGCCACCGGCGGGCCGATCGCTTTGATAAAAGCTGGCGATGTGATCAGTATCAATATTCCCGCATGCAAGCTCGAGCTCGAAGTCAGCGCGCAAGAGCTCGCCGAGAGAAAAAAACAATGGCGGCCCCCCCAGCCCAGATTCACGAATGGATGGCTGGCAAGATACACGGCGATGGTGACCTCGGCAAATACCGGTGCGGTGCTGACGGTTAACGGCAAAGAGTAGTAAGACTCGTGGCACAACATTCATGTTGCGCTTGCCCTATCTCAGCATAAATGTCGAGCAACGAATAAGAAGTCACAGATGACAGTCAATGTTCAGCCACAGTAAGCCCCGTGGCGCAACATTCATGTTGCGCGTGTCGAATCTCAACATAAATGTTGAGTCACGAGCAAGGAGTAGCAAATGACAGTCAGTGTTCATCCACAGTAAGCCC